>JBGSJT010000160.1:0-5064 GCA_041741715.1 Pirellulaceae bacterium
TTGGGTTTTGACGGCATATGCCGCCAAAACCCAAGCTGGGGACCATGGATTTTTTAGCCCCGAGACCCAGGCCAGCACTTCGCTCGCAAGCTCGCTGCATTTGGCGTGGGCTAGATAATCGGCTGGACCTTCGGTCCGTCAGTACTTCTGCTGCTCTGCTATCGCACGCAGACTCCCTGCCGTCTGCCGTCTGGCGACGGCAGCTACGGTAACTCGGAACACGTACTTCCGCTCGATGTTTAATCTATTGCTTTCCATCTTTCTGAAAACGGGCGTGTTGCGGTTGATCGGAAACGGGGCGACGCTCCTTGGCGGGCAATCGCTCCTGTTCTTCAGCGATGCGATGCCACGCCTGCGATAGCTCCTGTACGCGATCGGGATACTGGTTGGCCAAATCATGCGCTTCATTGCGATCGTGGGCCAAGTCGTACAATTCCCAAGGTCCACTGCGCAGCGAAACAACTTTCCAATCACCTGACCGCAGTGCGCGGTTGGAACTAAAGTGATAATAGAGTTCACGCCCTGCTGGTAGCGATCCGCCAGTGATCAATGGCAGCAGCGAACTTCCCACCAACGGCTCAATCGCACGCCCTTCCACGGCCGTCGGATAATCTCTACCGACGATATCCAAACAAGTCGCCATGATGTCGACGAGGTGTGCGGGTGAATTGTCGATCGTACCTGCTGGCTGTTTCAATCCAGCGGGCCAATGGATAATGGCCGGCGATGCGATACCACCTTCGTAATTGTTCTGTTTGTAATAGCGAAACGGAGTGTTTCCCACGTGAGCCCAACCGGTATCGTAGGTCCAATAGCTCCGCGCGTCATAGGGTGGATACTCCTTCCCCTGAGTACGTTCAAAAGGACACGCCCCATTGTCGGCGACAAATACGAAGAGCGTATTGTCGAATTGCTGTTTGGCTTGCAAGTGATCGACTAGACGACCGATTTCACGATCCATACAATCGACCATGCCAGCGAAGGCGGCCATGCGATCCGCTTCCCATTGTCGCTCTTCAGCCGTCAGTTCTTCCCAAGCAGGGATGTAACTCGGGCGCCCCAGGTCACTGACAGTTTCACTCGCGAACAGCTTGAGTTCTTGTTGCTTCTTCAACCGCTGTTGACGAATTTTATCCCAGCCCGCTCGATAGCGTGCACGGTACTTTTCGTAGTCAGCTTGCAGCGCTTGCAATGGATAGTGTGGCGCATTGTAGGCTAGGTACAAGAAGAATGGTTTGGAGGTCTCTAGCGCTTCGTCGACAAACTTCACAGCGTAGTTGGTGTCGGCGATCGTCGTATAAAAGTCCTTGTCAAAATCGCTCCATGGCTGACCGTTAAGTCGAAAGGTTTTATCGCCGGTAAAGTAGTTGGTGGATCCGCTGAGATGTCCGAAGTAGCGATCAAACCCCTGGTCGGTCGGCTCTTTATCCAAATGCCATTTGCCGGACATCGCAGTGAAGTAACCCGCTGCGCGCAATTCGCGGGCAATCGTCGTACCGCGCGACAGTGATTCGGCGCCCGCTTGATCGCAGTACAGTCCGGTCAGCAAGGAGACTCGCGACGAGTGGCATTTGGCTGTGTTGGTGAACTGAGTCATTTGTAGGCCAGCCCGCGCCAAAGCGTCCAGTCGCGGTGTTTCAATTTCGCTGCCATAACAGCCCAGATCCGAAAAACCAAGATCATCAGCCATGATGAGCACGATATTGGGCCGGGTTGACTGAGCACTGTTCTGGGCACTAGCCATCGTAGCCATGACGATGCAAATCAGATAGAAAAAATGGGATGCACAAATAGTTTTCATGTGTGACTCGAAGCTTGGGGGAAAATGAGCGGAACAACTCAGCAGACAGTGATGTCAGTATTACCCTCATTCCGCAGATCGCGAAGGTCCATTGTAGCGAAACATCCGACACTTCTCGCTGAACACCACCACGGCCCGACTCTCCGTGGGGAGAGTCGCGACGGGCACCGACGTAGTTGGTCGGCGAGCGGAGAGGGGCATTTCCCTCCCCGTCGCTGGGGCTCCGACCCTCCCCTCCGAAAGTAACGTCGAAAACGACGTAACTTTCGGTGGGAGGGTGAGTTGCGACAATTATCTTTTTGCCGCACATTTTTTTGTCGGAAAACGCGCTCAGATGATTGGCGGTGAGGGGCAACTTCAATTCGGCCCAGAAGCTGTCAGGACGGAATACACTCGACGGGGTAGCTGCCAGTTGTTGGCCCCGCCCGGGCAAGCCGAACGGAAGCGGAATCGACTTGAGCTGCAAAATGGAATTGGCACTCGCTCCTAAGCTCAGCGGTGATTTTAGGCCTTATCATCCACTACTTCGAAACGATTGTGCTAATCGTTATGGCTTTTTTGTTTGACAACTACAACCTATGAGCTACGGTCGTGGCCGCGCGGTTAGCGTGAGGTATGTTTATTTGGAGCTGTGCGCATGGAGGTCATCCATCGTTAGAATCGTCACAGCTCTCACAACCGCGCAACAACCGCCAGAAGGTCGTGAGCATGCCTCGCAAACCCAGCTCAAATCGCCTCACCGCATTCCGTGAAAGCATCCGCGCTTGGCTCCCTAAGCTGAACGGGGTGCCACCGGAACGACATTTGGATATGCAGATCCTGGAAGATCGCGTGCTGTACAGCGCCACGCCACTTCCCACCGACCAAGTACTAGACCCGAGCCTAGACGCGGACGGGGCGAGCCTCGAAGTCGGGCAGGACACTAGTGGCCTGGAAGCCCAGTTGGATCAACTCGTTGATGTGCTCACGCAAGCCCTGGATGCCGACCACGTCACTCCCAGCGGAGCATCGACATCGCTAGAAAGTGGTAGCGAGACTGCTTCGGTCGCTGGGCACTTGAATGAACTGCAGGAGTTGCTAGACCCATCGAGCGGAGAAGAGCCAGCCGACCTCTATCCGATCGTGGCTGATGGTGCACAATCTGATGGCTGGAGCGTTCGTCACGAAGTGATCTTTGTGCAGAGCACGCTGTACGACCTCGATCAACTAACGGCTGACCTGTTCGGCAGCGATGCCCAAGACCGGGTCCTGCACGTCGTTACATTGGATCAGTCAGTCAACGGTTTTGACCAAATCGACGCCGCATTGGCTCAATACTCAAACCTCGACGCCATTCACTTCGTTACCCACGGTGCGGATGGTTTTATCCAACTCGGCGGTTCGTGGTTAACTTACTGGAACGTCGACTCGCTGGCAAACGATCTCCAGCGATGGGGCATGGCCCTCAATGACGACGGTGACATCCTGATCTACGGTTGCGATGTTGCGGCAAGCCCGCAGGGGCAGGCATTGGTAGACGCGATTGCGTATGCGACACAGGCCGACGTTTCGGCCAGCGATGACCTTACAGGCAGCAGTTCTCTCGGCGGGAACTGGAATCTGGAGTATCAGATCGGCCAACTGGAAACACAGAATCCCTTCAGCAATGAACTGATCGGAAGCTGGTACAGCACTCTGGACATTGCCAGCGGCTTGGTTTTGCACAATACCTTTGACGCCAACGCCAACGACAGCAGCGGGAATAACTACAACGGAACGCTGACCAATGGTGCGTTGATCAACACCACTGCCGTTACCAACAATATTGGCGCGGGAAAACTGTTTCTTGATGGCACGAATGACTATGTTGACTTCAGTGCCCACACAGCAAACTTTCAGGGACTGACCCAGGGAACGATTTCGGTTTGGGTCTACGCCAATTCAGATCGAGACGTTATTTTTGAACTTTCCGACAGTGGCGACAGCGACTCGCGACTGGCCCTGTTTCGCGATGCCGACGGCTCATTCGATTTTTACATTCGCGAGGGTACAACAACGCTGATCGACGTGTCCACCGCGGCAGGCGCTATTGCTGCGAACACCTGGACGCACGTCGCTGTTACCGTCGACGCCAGCGGCAATAAGCTTTACGTTAATGGTGTGCAGCAAGGCGGCCTCAATTACGCTGTTGGCTCGTCCACGACGAATCGCTTCTTTGATGATGTCACCCAGCTGGACTTCGCGGCTTGGGGCGTTGACAAGTACGGCGGCTCCAGTTTCACTCGTTATTTCAATGGAATGCTGGATGATGGCCGTGTTTACAACCGGGCACTGAGCGGCAGCGATATTTCGGAGTTGTATAGCTACACGGGCTTGACGCCGACTTCTGTCATCAGCGTGACCAATACGCTGGACAACATCAATGGCAATACCTCTAGTCTGGCGGCATTGATTGCCAATGACGGCGGCGATGGCATCTCACTGCGAGAAGCGATTGTTGCTGCCAATGCTCAATCCGGTGCTGACACGATCAACTTCAACATCGCCGGTGGTGGCACCAAGATCATTGCACTGTCGTCAGCGCTCGACACGATCACGGGCCAAGTCACCATCGACGGAACGACGCAGTCTGGATGGACAGCCGGCAGTTTCTTGCCCATCGTCATCGATGGCAACAATAACAGTGGAAATGGATTGGACATTGGTAACAATGCGGACAACAGCGTCATTCGCGGACTGGTGATTCGCGACTTTGGCCAAAACGCGATTGATTTGAACTCTGGCGCTAGTGGCATTACCATCGCTGGGAACTTTCTTGGCGCCTTCGACTCCAGCGGACTGTATGTCGCTGGCGAAGAAATGGGGTCGTTTGTGGTGGATGCCAACGGAAACGCTGGCCTCACCATTGGCGGCACGACGGTGGCGGATCGAAATGTGATCGCGGGTGGTGGCGCGAGCGGGATTCGTCTCCGTGATGCCACCACGGCTGGTGCGACGATCATCGGAAACTACATCGGCACCAACGCGACAGGCAACGTGGCGTTGGCGAACAGTAACCATGGAATCCTCATCAGCGATGGAGCCAGTGGCAACATCATCGGTGGCACGACTGCGGGCGCTCGCAACGTGATCGCAGGTAACATGGAAGACGGTATTCAAATTGAGTTGAACTCCCACAACACGCAGATTCTGGGGAACTACATCGGCCTCAACGCGGCGGGAACCACGGCACTGGCGAACGGTCGATTCGGCATTCAAGTAAAGGACAGTGTCGGTACCATTAT
>JBGSJT010000161.1:0-5835 GCA_041741715.1 Pirellulaceae bacterium
ACACGGGATAGGCTGGGTCATCAACCAACTCTCCAAGAGATAGGCTACCCGTGTGACCACAAATGTGTGAAAGCGATTGCGTCTGGTCATTGATTTCTCCCTCACCACGCCCCGGATCAGGTTTCGCTCCACGCCGTCATCGGGGAGTGCCAGAAATTGTTCCGTTGTCATTAGCGTCGCACTGCTCATCGACGATTTCCCTTGTTGTCGCGTTCGTTGGGATCAACCAATATTGATGGTAACACAAGCGGCTTGAAAAGGCGAGCAAATGAAGCGATGTTACCAATTGGACAACGTCAGTTTGGTCCATTCGCACGGCCGATGATTGCAACAGTGACATTCAGCGTGAAGGATAGTTCGAGTGCTTTATTTTTTTGCCGCACATTTTTTTGTCGGAAAAAGTTGATGTCTGATGAGAAGTAGCAAAGAGGGCAGCGAACGGGCAAAACGTAGGATAGAAAGAACAAATCGGGATATGCAGTTTCCGTGTTTAATGCTGCAGCGAAAAAGCCGCGTCTTGGAGGGACGAAAGAGGCTGCTACGTGACTGAGAAAATAGACATTTGTTTGGGGGATTAACCTGGCCTATATCAGCAATTGAGTCAATTCGCCCGTGCTATCTGCAAAAGACTCGACGGGCACTTCAAGTCGTCCAAGCAATGTACGATGCACGTTCGCAAACGGTATCGACTCGTCAAATTTGTGGTAACAACCGTGTCGCATACCAAGCTTGTCTCCTCCGGCCAGGATGATCGGATAGTTGTGATTGTTGTGCGTGCTACTGTTGCTACTGCCGTACATGACCAAAGTGTGATCGAGCAAGTTGCCGTCACCCTCAGGTGTGTCGCGTAGGCGTCGCAAAAAGTAACTAAGCTGTTCTGTACGAAACCGATCCCATTTCCCAAGCGCTTCGGCACCACCTGGTTTGTTCCAGCCGTGAGCTAATTGATGCATGTTTTGACCGAAACCCAACAACTGTGGAAACTTGCCCGCAATTGAAGTGGCTCCATTCATGTTGCCCAATTGGTAAGTAGCTAATCGCGTTGAATCGGTTTGAAAAGCTAAATATATCAGATCGAACATTGTCTTGATCCACTCGCCTGGCGTGTTGTCATCAGCGTCCAAGTGTAAACCGCTGGCGTTGACTTGCGGCTTGGGGATATCCAACCAACGTTCGCTCCGCTCGACTCGCCGTTCTATTTCGCGCACCGACGACAAATACTCATCCAACTTGTTGCGATCTGATTTGCCCAACTGGCGCCGAATCGACTTCGAATGTTCGAGCACCAAGTCGAGCATGCTTTGCGAGTTCTCCAATTGCTGTCGCTGCTCGGCCAGGGAACTCGTTTCGACGCCGAAAAGCCGATTGTAGATCAGACGCGGTTGATTCAGGGCGGGGATCGGTTGTCCATTAGTCGCGAATGAAAGCGTGCTCGCCCGGGTCGGCTCACCTACGCCGCCATCGGTCGAAAACGTCATGGAACGAAAGCGAGTTTGATCGCCCACATGATCTGCGGCAACTTGATCCATTGAGACTGTGTTGCGAAGCTGCCCTCCAGTCAATTCAGCGCCGGTCAGCCATATATCAGCCGTATCGTGACCTCCCATATCGCGGCCATGGGGGTGCGAGAGACCAGCCAGTATCGAAACATTCTCTCGCAACGGTTCGAGCGCGCGATGACTTTCATTGAATTGAAAGTCGCATCCATGCCCACTCGGAAACCACTGCCACATGGTCTCGTCTGGTCGATTTTTTGCCACGCTAATTCCGTACGGAAAGTAGATCGCGCACATGCGGCGCGGCCGCGCGGTAAGTGTCGCTCCATTCCCCATACAGTCTAAAAACGGCAAAGCCATCGAGACCCCAATGCCTTGCAGAAAACTGCGACGAGGAAGAGTCCAGTGCTTGACCATATCAATTTCTCAATCAAGTTTGGTTTGGAAAAGTTACTTCGTCAAAAAGGGTTCGCTAACGACGATGTCCAACACGAGTTGTCGCAGTTCATAATCGGACGCCACCAATGCGTGAGTTAGCTTCTCGATGGCTGGTTCATCGGTTAGTTCCAGAGATCGCCCTAACGCATACGTCAACATTTTGTGGACCAGCACACGAGCAAACGGTTCTCGCTGCTCGGAAGTCAGATACGCTTTCAATTCGCGAAGACCGCTAACTTGCGTCCCGTCGGGAAGCGTAGTCCTAGAGTCGGTTGGACGATAGAGCATCTGCTGGCTATCTTCCGGATGGCGGCGCGGAATCGACTCGCGCCACAATCCATCCGCTCCAAATTCCTCCAGCGCGATGCCCCACGGATCGATGCCACGATGACAGTCGTTGCATGACTCCTGCTCGCGGTGCGCTTCTAACTGCTGACGTACTGAAAGTTGGGCGAAGTCGACATTGTCGGCATCTAGGTTCGGAACGTTTGGCGGTGGAGGCGCTGGTGGGTCGCCAAGTAATCGACTACGTATCCAGACAGCGCGTTTGACTGGATGCGAGTCTTCGCCAGTTGAATTCCCCAGCAGCACGCTGGCTTGACCAAGCAACCCGCCGCGCTGGCTCTCTGGATCCAGTGAGACGCGCGAGAATTGCAAACCCTGTGGTGCAGGCAATCCGTAGTGCCGCGCTAGTGGCCCATTCAGCATGGCGAAATCGGAATCGAGGAAATTCAGTGCACTCAGTCGCTGATGCAGTATCTCCGCAAAAAAATGCTTCGTCTCTGCTCGAATCGATGGCTTCAGCGCATCGTCCCATTGCGGATAGAAGTCTGGGTTGACCGCGACGCGATCGACTCCACTGACGTCTAACCATTGGTCGACGAACTGGTCGATAAACTGCCAAGATCGCGAATCGTCCAGCATCGTCGCAGCTACTCGACTAAGTTGGTCAGTGTCGCTTAGTCCGCCGGATGCACACACAGCAAACAGCTTTTCGTCGGGCATCGAACTCCACAGGAAATAGGATAGTCGCGACGCAATCTCCCAATCATCCAAGTGGCGTTTTCCCTGTCGAGCGGGTTCGATTATGTAGATAAACTCAGGACTGGTTAGCACCATTGCTAATGTCTCGCGCATGGCCGCTTCGAACGTCGGTGAAGATTCCTGCAGTCGATCAAAGTATGTCAGAAAGGGACGTACTTGCGCGGCGGAGGCTGGGCGGCGAAAAGCCCGATGCATGAAGCGCTCAAGCACTTGCCTGGCGTAGCCACGTGGATCATCCGTACGGCTTGAAGAGTTGAATAGGATAGCGGTGTGATATTTTGGCGGCCAGGAATCGTAATGCGGCGCGATGAATTCAAGCGACTCGATGTGCAGTTGCGGCAGACCAACTTCTGCCGCACTAACGTTTTTCTTTTTCCGCTTTTTCTTGCCAGCACCTTCCACGTCCTCGGTTGTCAGATCGGGGAGGGCGGAGCCATCGTCATAGAGATTCTCCAACTTGATTAGAATTCCGGGAAACTTACTCTGAGTTCGGGACGGCAACGGAAAATTCTCTAAGCGTCCGCGAAACTCGTATGCGGCAATTTCCTCGGCTTCCACATCAATGGCATCGACCACGCGATGTGGCAACTCTGTGTCAGCGCGAAAGCCCAATGAGACTTGGAGTCGTGGCAGGCCATGCCCTGCGACTAACTCGGCTCGCGCTCGGACACGAATCAAAAATTCCCCCTCGTCCGGATATTCGTCTTCGATGTGTGCCAAGAACAGACTATTTCGCCCCAGCGTGTTGGAACGCTCCAGTCCTTTTTGCGATCGCCCACCATCCGCCGTTCCTTCCGTCAATATATGACAAAACACGCGCGGCGAAGGACCGCTCACGATAGCTTTTTCCAAGCCCGCTCGCGCCGCCTGTAGATAGGTTTCCAGTTGCATCGCTGAAATACTGAGAGTCGCTCCGTTGTTCTTGAAGCCATCTTCGGAAACACTGTCTGGCGGCAAGTTGCTTGAGTAGTCTATGTCGACCCCCAGCAGATCCCGCATCGTGTTCTGGTACTCGACGCGATTTAGTCTGCGCAGCGCGCCACGCCCCGAGCTAGCTGGCCGAGCATCCACGGCGCGATCGATTGCTCGAGCCAGCCAGTCGACAACCCCCCGTCGCTGTTCATCACTCGGACGCGGTTCGTCCTTGGGCGGCATCTCGCCGCGCTGGATCGCACCCAACACATCGTGCCAAGTCTCGGCTGATCGACTGTCGTTCAAGAAGTCGGGGTTGAGCGAGTCGAGTCGAACGTCGCTCTGCTGTTTTTCGGGGCCATGGCAGCGAAAGCAGAACTCTGCCAAGACCGGCTGCACTTCAGTTTGAAACTGCACACGTTCGACCTGCGCCTCGTCGCCTGACGTGGTGCCCGCCGAGATTATCAGTAGCCAAAAGACAAGTAGCACTTTAAGGATGCAACTTTCGCGCAATTGATTTAGAGCGGTAGGCATACGGTGCCGCACTTGTAAGGCAGGGGGAAAGTTGGGGCGGTCAAGTGATACCCACTAAGCTTAACACAATCCTTGCAACGCAGAACGCTATCTGTTCTCATTGCGAATGACTGCCAGGCGAGAGGTAACATCCAGAGCAGGAACTTCATGAGGCAGGACTTGGTCACTGGCGGCCATGGCGGCGGTCAGACCTGCCGCCTCACCTGTTGCGATGGCGTTGCCTGTTACACGGTAGCTGGCATGCGCAAAGAAATCGCCACTCAGGCAACGCCCGGCGATCATCAGACCGTCGACATCGGAAGCCACGAGAGCTCCCAACGGAATATCAAAGGGCTTCCCGCGCACGCCCGCGTTCCCGTAAGCGGGCCCATCCTTAGTCAAGCCATGCACGTCCACACAAAAAGTTGAAGTGCAGATGGCATCGCTGCGCTCGCGGCCCGCGACCACATCTTCCACGCCAACGATGTCGCGGCCTTTCACGCGTCGTCCGTCGCGAATCCCAATTTGTTCCGCCGTCGTGACTAGTGCGGTACCGGTCCATCGTCCTCCCAATTGCTTGAGGGCGCGGGCCATTTGAAAAAGTTCCGCGCGGGCGCGAAACGTGGCTTGTGTGATCTCAGCGGCATTGTCGGGTCGAACTGCATATTCATGATTCAGCATGACACTGGCGACCGCCCCGCCCAGATGCCACAGCGTCGGCTTGGTGTAGCTGGGTGTCACACCAGCCCGCTTGAGTTCCGCCAACAGACGATCCTTGTTCTCCTGCGATACCAGAGTGTTGAATTCCGCCAATGTTTCGGGTGGCGCGGTGATCACCCCCATCAACGACATCGGCTGGCAGGGGCAACCTGTTTCCCCTGCGTCCTGGCCGATTTCGAAATCACAATTCGCCAGCGCGGCGACATCGCCATCACCTGTCGTATCGATCACGATAGCCGCACGCCACAGTTGACGACCCGACTTTGATTCGGTGACGACACCCGTCACTCGACCCGCCGCAGACTTCTCCACATCAACCACACGCGTATGGATTTGTGTGCTGATGGCTGATTCAGTAACTAACGATTCCAACACGAACTTCATGCTTTCCACATCGTACACGTAGTTGGACAGGCCTGATGCTTGCCTGGCTCCGAGTTTATCCAACCGACGAATCAGTTCGTCATTGAAGCCGTTGTTCTTCGAGTCGATCACGTACGAAAGCATGCCGCTGGTCCAAACACCGCCGAGGCAACCGTGCGCTTCGATTAAATGGACTCGCGCTCCAGCTCGTGCCGCAGTTATCGCAGCCGAGACGCCTGCCGGCCCGCCGCCGCACACGATCACATCAAAGGTGCCCGACAGATTCTCAGTAGCGGTTTGTTCGGCGACCGATTGGCCCCATGCCTGACCTTGCCCCGTAAGCTGACTG
>JBGSJT010000162.1:0-9572 GCA_041741715.1 Pirellulaceae bacterium
ATCGAGAAACAAGACCGTCCGAAGTATTTCAATCGCCTGTTCCGCGCGTTGTCAGAACTGCGCAGCCGAACGGGCCGACCGCATTGGATCATCGTTGACGAGGCTCACTATGCCGCACCACGAGATTGGCAACCCGCAAAAATGTGGAGCGGCGATGAACTGGCCGGAATCATATTCATCACTGCCTATCACGATCAACTCTCGCCCGCCGTGCTTGAACACGTTGACTGGATCATCTCCATTGCCGAGAAGCCGGAGGCGGCCATTGAGCAGTGCTGTGAAATCATGAACGAACAGTTGCCAGAGTTTCATCCACCGGAGGACCGACGGGATCATCAAGCATTGGCGTGGCGACGAGGTGACGTACGTCCGACCTGGTTCAGTCGAATTGCCCTGCGATCGGACCCCCATCGCCACCAACACAGTTACTACGAAGGCGATATGGACGAAAATTTGCAGTTCGTTTTCCGAGGTCCAGAAAACAAATTGTCGTTAGCAATTGGCAATTTGAAAGACTTCGTAAAAATGGCGGCGGGGATTGATGATGAAACATGGATGTTTCATTTGCAACGTCACGATTACTCAAATTGGTTTCGTAAAATTATCAAAGATGATGCGCTGACGCGTGAAATTGATGACGTTGAGCGAACCCAGGATCTGACAGCCGTCCAGAGCCGTGAACTGATAACCAAACACATACACGACCGTTTCAAACCGCAGTGGTAGCAATCGAACTCGAAGCCGTGATTACATTGAAAGCTTTTGCAACACTCAAGCACTACTACAAAGTGCTACGTGATGGTCGTCCCGGCCGGCGCTTCCGCGACTACATCGATGAGCGGCGAAAGGGACGTTCCGGTAGCCTGACCATCGGACGAATCGTAAGTTTCCTAATCGGATTCGCGTTAATCGTGGCCGGTCTTGGCATCGGATGGTTGCCTGGCCCAGGTGGCTTCCTTGCAATCATAGGCTTGGCATTGATTGCGCAAGAGATTCCGTGGATAGCTGCTGCTCTCGACGTCATCGAACTGCAAATACGATCATTGATCCGTTCATCTAAACGCCTGATGGGGTTCGTGTCTTCGCCGTCCATCCTAAACCTCCGCAACCTGGAACGGACACTACACGCCGGGATGCGGAATTGGTGATGGTCGGCCGGGAAGTTCGCGACGATTCAAGCGTGATCGTGCTGGGCGATTTGAACGACGTTGGCTGGTCACGAACAAGCAACTTGTTCCGCGAGATAAGCCGCATCCTGATCTCCTGAGCGCCGTTGTTGGCCATGAACGGCTTGAGGGAGCCAAGACAGTATTTCAAAGTTCCGATTCGCTGCCCCTTACCGCCACTTAAAAGCATTGCTGAAAAGTTCATGAAAGCGTCTGATTTATTCGTCGAAGCGTTGGTTAACGAAGGTGTCGAGCGCATCTTCGGCGTTCCGGGTGAAGAGAACCTCGATTTCCTTGACTCGTTGTCACACAGTCCAATTGAAATGGTGCTGACACGACACGAGCAAGCCGCCGGGTTCATGGCGGCTACGTATGGACGACTCACTGGCAGAGCCGGAGTATGCCTGTCAACGCTCGGTCCCGGCGCAACCAATCTCATGACTGCTGCAGCCTATGCAAACTTGGGTGCGATGCCGATGGTGATGCTGACGGGCCAGAAGCCGGTGAAGTCCAGTAAGCAAGGGCAGTTTCAGATCGTTGACGTTGTCGACATGATGCAGCCCTTGACGAAATTCTCCCGTCAAATCGCGAGTGGCAATCTCATACCCGCGAGTGTCCGTGAGGCTTTTCGGCAGGCCGAAGAAGAACGTCCAGGTGCCGTGCATCTGGAACTGCCCGAAGATATTGCTCGCGAAGATGCAGACGCCGCGATATTGAGTCCGAGCTACATTCGTCGCCCAGTCGCTGACGCGAAGGCAATCAAGCGAGCTGTCAAAGTCTTGTCCCAGGCGAAAAGTCCCCTTTTGCTGATCGGTGCTGGAGCGAATCGTAATCGCACCAGTCAGATGCTTCGTGACTTTGTGGACAAAACCAGGATGCGATTTGTCACGACTCAGATGGGCAAAGGTGTGATCAGTGAGGACCATCCGTGTTTCCTCGGCAATGCGGCAGTTTCGTCGGGCGACTTCGTACACCGAGCGTTTGATGCAGCTGACGTGATCATGAACGTGGGGCACGATGTCGTCGAGAAACCGCCGTTTTTCATGGAGACGGAGGGTTGCACGGTGATACATGTGAACTTCACCTCCGCCGAAGTCGATCCCGTGTACTTCCCTCAAGTAGAAGTGATTGGAGACATTGCAAGCAGCATTCATTCGATCGGTGAACAACTACCTAAATCCATCAAGTGGGATCAAGCATTTTTCGACAACGTGCGTGCGGCTCTTTCGAAACATATTGCGCGTGATGCTGATGCAGACCAGTTCCCGATTCTGCCGCAACGACTCGTTACAGATGTTCGCCGTGCGATGCCACGCGACGGCATCATTGCACTGGATAACGGTATCTACAAACTTTGGTTCGCGCGAAACTATCCCGCCTACGCAGCCAACACGGCGTTGCTGGACAATGCACTCGCCTCCATGGGCGCTGGCTTGCCGTCGGCGATGATGGCTGCACTGGTGAATCCGGGCCGCCGAGTGATGGCTGTCTGTGGGGACGGGGGGTTCATGATGAATTCCGCCGAACTGGAAACGTCCATTCGCCTGGGGTTGGATCTCGTTGTGCTCCTCCTGCGGGACGATGCGCTCGGCATGATCAAGTGGAAACAGGAGGAGATGGGTTTCTCGAACTACGGACTCGAATTCAATAATCCGGATTTCGTGAAGTATGCTCAGGCTTACGGGGCCGTCGGATCTCGGATCAATTCGACCGACCAACTCGTGCCTAGCATCAACGATGCCTTCGATGCTGGCGGTGTCCACGTGATCGAAGTTCCTGTTGACTATTCAGACAACGATCGCATTCTCAATCGAGAAATCCAGGAGCTCAGCAGTCGCTTGTGAAGAATTCTTTCCGCTTGTTGCAAATGTCGCCGTTGATCTGTAAAGCGTCAATTCGAATTCCCGCCCAGCTTTTCGCGTCACGCTTGTGTGGGGGGCGGCTGGCAACAGCCGTCCCTACCGAGATCCTAGAAAACCTCCGGCGCACGGTTCCGTCGGATGGGCCATAAAATTGGCCGACAACGAGAAAGAGATAATTTTGGTGCCTGCTTTGTGAGACGCGATTGCTCCCAACCCATCGTCTCCTCACGAAGCGAGAGGAACGCGTGATCGGTGACGATCACATGATCCAGAATTGCGATACCTATGATTTCACCAGCATTTCTCATGCGACTGGTAATCTCACGATCTTGGTAACCTGGGTTTAACGTTCCGCTCGGATGATTATGAGCCAGTACGATACTGATGGCACCGACCAGCACCGCCCGCTAAAACACTTTGCGAGGGGCGATGATCGCAGAATTAGCACCGCCAATCGAAATGATCGAATAGCTTGCGATGTGGTGTGACGCATCAAGATAAAGAGCGATGCAGTGTTCACGACTGTTGTCCGTCATCACCGACCTGACGAATTCAGCGATATCGCCTGCGTGCTTGATCTGGAATCGCTTGTCCGTAGTTGTGCGATATTTGACGTTCACTTCGCGAATGAAGTTGTCGTTGAATTTTGGTTTCTTTGCTCTAGCCATGTTTCTCCGTGGAAGTGCTACGCCCACGAATCGGCAACAGTCGAACGATGATTTGATTGTGCCTGCCGCCGGCATACCCAATCCTGGATCACGGCAAGTCAAGGTGGAGCCTTTCGCAACGCGAAAGCAGCAGCGGTCACGAGCGATCGGAACCGCCGCAGACACGACCTTGATTCCAGGTACCGACATCAAACGAACGTAGGGTGTTTGAACCAACGCACTTGCAAGATCTCGCTCGATCGCTGTGATTTGCCTGCTCAAATGCTGGTACAGCTCTTCGAGGTCAGTCCAAATCGTACGGTGCAACGCTGCATCTGGAATGGGTTGATCAGACGTTTGCCGTGCCCATCTGACGATCTTGTCGACCGTGCTCCGATGGCATCCAAGACTTCTTTACCGGCGAGTCCATGGCCGACACCGACACCCAGTACGCGCAAATATCTCCGATCGATGAAGCCACTGCGTCCGAAGTCGGCCGCCGGTGCGCGCTAAGGAGTGACCGAAACTCGCTTAGGTCTCGATCACCGACTGCAATTGAAGATACACGCTACTGCGGTCGGATGGTCCAACCTCGTGCAAATCAAAATGGCGACATCCGGCATCAGTACGTTGGACCGTTGCAAGCGTATTGCCATCGTAAGGCCGCCTGGATTCAAATTTTCTGCTAGCGATTCGCGGTTGCCCACGCGGCCTGCAAGAGCTTCCACGATGCGTCGTCCACAAGCACAAGGACGTCCTGCTTATCACCGTCCGACCGAAGTACCTTGACTCGGTAGTCAGTCGGACTCATTAGCGTCATGCAGGCGTCCGCCCGCATCAAGTTCCGAGGCCGCAAAATAACTTCCGCAACGTTTGTTATCGCGGAATCCGGCGTCATGAAAGCTGTGCTCGACGTTTCAGTATGTTCGCAACGTGTAGAGTTAAAAGCATTGCGGCAATCTAAGCCTCATGCGGAGCGCACAGGCCATTTCCGCAATCTGTGACAACATTGTGTCTAGAGATGTCTGATACGAAGAATATTGCGATACAGTATGAATTCACCGCAAACCACAATCAGGTAACCGAATCTTGAATCAACGACTCTTCTATTGGTCGCTCACTGCGGCACTGGCCGGCTTCCTGTTCGGTTTCGACACCGTGGTGATCTCGGGAGCGGAAAAAACGATTCAGTCGCTGTGGGAGCTGGGCGATTTCCATCACGGGCTGGCAATGAGCATGGCGCTTTGGGGCACCGTCATTGGTTCGCTGCTGGGCAGCTGGCCGACAGACCATTTCGGCCGTAAGAAGACGCTGCTTTGGATCGGAATCTTGTACTTTGTATCCGCGATTTGGTCTGCACTCGCGAACGATTTCTACTCCTTCATGGCCGCTCGTTTTATTGGCGGATTGGGCGTTGGTATTTCGACCGTTGCCGCGCCTTTGTACATCGCCGAGATCGCGCCGCCAGAGCATCGAGGTCGCCTAGCGGGGATGTTTCAATTCAACATCGTGTTTGGAATTCTAGTTGCGTTTGTTTCCAACATGCTGATTGGCAGAACGGGCGAGAACGCTTGGCGTTGGATGCTTGGCGTCGAAGCGATTCCGGCCTTGATATATAGTGTCATGTGCTTTGGCTTGCCCGAGAGTCCGCGCTGGTTGATCGGTTACAAAGAGGATCGCAAGGCTGGTGCCGCGGTTTTGCGGTTGATCCATCCGGACGCTTTGGAGGCGGACATCGAAGCGAAGGCCGACGAGATCTCAGCGGTTGCTCATGAGTCATCCAGCACCGGTGGATTCTGGACCGCTCGTCTCAAGACTCCGATCCTTCTGGCGTTTCTGATCGCTTTCTTCAATCAGTTATCCGGCATTAACGCCATTCTGTATTTCGCGCCTCGCATTTTTGAACTGACCGGATTGGGCGAGAAGGCGGCACTGCTGCAGTCCATTGGTATCGGTGTTACCAACTTAATCTTCACTTTCATCGGTTTGTGGCTGATCGACCGTCTGGGCCGCAGGACGCTGCTTACTATCGGATCATTCGGCTACATCGCGTCGTTGGGACTTTGCGCGTGGGCGTTCTTCACGGAGAGCTATGCCATTGTACCGGCTTGCATCTTTGCGTTCATCGCGGCACACGCGGTGGGCCAAGGTGCGGTGATCTGGGTCTTTATTTCCGAGATCTTTCCTAATCGCCACCGCGCACAGGGGCAATCGCTCGGCAGTTTTACGCACTGGATTTTCGCGGCGTTGCTCACGATGTTCTTTCCATCGATGGTCACCGCTTTTGATCCCGGGTACGTTTTCTCCTTCTTCTGCTTGATGATGGTGTTGCAACTTGTCTGGGTGAAAACCATGGTGCCGGAAACAAAGGGGCGTCCACTGGAGCAAATTGAACACGAACTTGGGATGGCAGAATAGAACGGCATCCTGCGTTTGCTCACCTCCGGGGACGCAATGAGCTTCTCAGACGATCTCAAACAAGCCGCATTGTTGACAACTAACAAGATCGCAGTTTTGCGACATCAATTTGGAAATTACTCATGAAGCTTCAGTATCTCTTCACAGTTTCAGTCATGTGTCTACTCGCATGCCGGGGACCGCTGCGGGCCGAGGACCTATTAGTAGCCGATTTCGAAGCAGGAACGTATGCAGGTTGGACCATCACCGGCGAAGCATTCGGTGACGAACCGGCTAGCGGAACACTGACAAATCAAGAGGCGGTCTCCGGATTTCGAGGCAGTCGATTGGTGAACACCTTTCAAGGTGGTGATGCATCGGTTGGAGCTGCAACGAGCGACGAAATCACGATCCAGCGTTCTTTCATCGCGTTCCTGATTGGGGGCGGTCCACATGAAGAGACGGTCGGCATCGAATTGCTGGTGGATGGGAAACGCCTGCGCTCGGCAACAGGAACGGAATCGGAAGAACTCGAGTGGTCATCCTGGGACGTGACCGAGTTGTTAGGCAAGCAGGCCCGACTCAGGATATTCGACAAGGCGACCGGCGGATTGGGGCACATTGCCGTTGATCACATCATCCAGACAGATCTGCCGCCCAAGCGATTCGACCTCCAATACAAGCTTGCCGAATACCGGCAATCCGCTGATTATCTGAATGAACCACTTCGTCCGCAGGCGCATTTCACTCCGGAAATCAACTGGATGAATGACCCCAACGGACTGGTGTTTCACAACGGTGAGTATCACTTGTTTTATCAGTACAACCCCGCGGGCAATTCGTGGGGTCACATGAGTTGGGGGCATGCTGTCAGCCGAGATCTGACCCATTGGGAACACTTGCCGCTGGCGATCCCAGAAGAAGATGGCGTGATGGCGTTCAGCGGTTGCTGCGTTATTGATCACAAGAACACATCCGGATTCGGCGATGGCAAAAACCCGCCAATGGTTGCTGTTTACACCGGCCATGGTCACGGCAAACAGGTTCAGAATTTGGCGTACAGTCTCGACGATGGCCGTACTTGGATCCAATACGCCGAGAACCCGGTTCTGGACTTTAACATGCCTGACTTTCGCGACCCCAAAGTTTTCTGGCACGCACCCAGCAATCGCTGGGTAATGGTCGTTTCACTGGCTGCCGACAAGATTCTGGTGTTCTATGCGTCGAGCGATTTAAAAAGCTGGGAAGAACTCAGCCGCTTTGGGCCCGCCGGTACGACGGGGAAATCGAATTGGGAATGTCCCGACTTGTTCGAACTGCCTGTCGAAGATGAGCCGGGAAGAACGTTGTGGGTTCTGGAAGTCGACATGGGTGACGGTAGCATCGCCGGTGGCAGCGGAGGTGAGTACTTTGTCGGTCACTTTGATGGCACGACATTCACCGCCAATCAGGATACTCGTTGGGTCGACTTTGGCCGAGATTTCTATGCTCCGGTCAGTTGGTCAAACATTCCGGAATCGGATGGACGTAGAATCTGGATTGGCTGGCTGAACAACTGGGAAACTTGCCTAGTGCCGACATCACCCTGGCGCAGTTGCATGTCGGTCCCTCGTACGTTGAGCTTGCGTAAGTTGCCGGCGTTCGACGTCACAGGTGACCCCATTTACACACTGGTGCAGCGACCGGTGAAAGAGCTTCGCCAACTCCACGCGAACACACTGACTCTAAACATCGATACGGCAACCTGGCCTCCTGTTGCCGTCACGAAACGGGGCGACCTGAGTGACATGAACTTTGTTCTTGAAACAACCTTGCAACCCGCGGCGGCGCGATCGTGTGGCTTTCGTATTCGAACGGGCGAGGATGAGTTTACGGAGGTCGGCTATGACCGTGAGCCGGGCGTCGTCTACGTGGATCGAAGGAAATCCGGAATCGTCGACTTTCACAAAGCATTCGCGGGACGCCACGAGGCACCAGCCCGTCTGATCGACGATCAAATCACACTGCAAATCATTGTCGACCGTTCGTCGATCGAAGTCTTTGCAGGCGATGGCGAAGCGGTCATCAGCGACCGGATTTTCCCAACAGCGAATCAGCCGATGATCGAGGTCTTTGCCGGCGACGAATCCGCAAGAGTCACAGACACCACCTTGCAGCAACTCAAATCGATTTGGCGAAAGTGAAGTATATTTCCCGATATTCAAGCGAAACTCAAGTTAAAATGTTCCAGCTAGAATGTCCATGAGTCTTCAAAATATACCCTCTCTCTAAAAGCACTGCGCAGTAAAATCTGCACACCAGAAGATGTCTCGAGTGCGAAGCCAGCCTTTCCGGCCTCGGCAATCCGGCGCGCGGTGGTTGCATCGACCGAGTCGGATTTGATGCCGCCCAAAACCGCCTCGACATCCACACCTCCGCGCCGAATCAAAGGCATTCTCTTACGCTCCGGATTCATCGACCGACGCTTCGTGCGATCACTCGAACTATCATGAAGGCTCAAACCGTTTTTATTCTCAGATTCGGACGTCGAGAAGGAGCATTCAGTCCCGTTGCATGTCGAGTGGAGCCTACCGGATGTAGTCGACGGCAACGCCCGAGGCTCTTCATATGGCAACAAGCTTTCCTTCCGCCGTCAGGCGTTATTGCAAGTTCAAGAAGCACTCAAAGGGAACGAGTGACGAGTACAAAGCAACCGTTCGCAAGTGGATCAGTTGGGGCCAAGAGATTCCTTTGGAACAGCTATGCCGATCGAGTATTCGAGATTTCCTGGATTGGGTTTACGATCATGCCGTCGAACAGGGAGGTGAGAATCCGGAGCGGACATCGAACAAGGCGCGCGATCATGTCCGCGCTGTCGCCGCCTGGGCGTGGGAAAACGACATTATTGAAGCACTCCCGCGATTCCCGAAACCGCGTTTGCAGCGAGACGTTTCTGGCTGTCAGTATCTGAGCCAAGCGGAACTGAACGTACTCTACTTTGCCACGTATCACTTGCGCCGACCCCGTGCGTGGGAGCAACCGCACTCGGTTGGACAGTACTGGCGATCAGAAATTGTTCTGTTCTTCAACTATGGCCTGGACACTGGCACCATTTGGAAGACCAAGACAACGCACGAGCCCTTGTTATGGAGGCACGTTTTCTGGAGCCATGAATCGCCCGATCGGCAATCAAAGCTTTGATCTCGCTATGGATGGCTATTCTATCGACGAGTTAAAACGAACAAATCCTTCTATCGGCCGATGAATCGAGCGGTGCATGCACATTTGCGTCGGCTTCAGCCTCCAACGCCCGTACCAGATGAGCCGATCTTCGTAGGTGGCACGGCGAGACCCAATGCGATCTTCAAACGGTTGATCGGCCTTGCGGGGATTCGAGACAAAGTTGATGTCGAAACCGGCGTTGCCAAAGACTGGTTGCTGAAGGACCTTCGCAAAACTTGCGCTACCTACTACGACGAGCACATGCCCGAGTCCTCCATCGAAATCCTCGGTCATTCAGT
>JBGSJT010000163.1:0-5072 GCA_041741715.1 Pirellulaceae bacterium
GAAATTCGCGACAGGAATATTTGTAACGACAGGAAAATTTGCGATGATCAAAAAAGCCGACCACGTATGTATAAGCAGTGATGGCTCAAGTCGCGCCAGCCTGGGAAGCCAACCGCAACTAGTGGTCCGCTCCGTTCGAGCCTGTCCGATCATCAGCATCCACGCGCATCGTTTTATGAGCATTTGCTCGCGTTGAATTGCGAATCAAAGAATACTCAAGCGTCCGGAACATTGGCGATCAGCGGGCGGAAATGGCGCGAGTGATCTTGATTTCAGGAAAAAACCGAAACGCCATTTCCGCTCCGTGTACGCCCAGCATGGGCGTGTACTTATGGGGTGACCTTGGCGACGAGCCAAGCAAGTCCCCTGTGTTTAGTTCCGATATTTCTTTGGGAGTCATCATACCAGATGGATAGCTCGTAAGAAACAAACACGAGGTGAGGGCAACTGCGGTGAGGTAACGAGCCGTGGGAAGGAAGCCTGCGAAGATGATTGGTAAGCCAGCACAAAATCGTCGCTGGACATCTTCACACCAAGACCTGCCAGGTTACGAACAGAAACCGCATACGAGGCCGACGGCTCCAGGCGAGCGTGCGTGAGAACGCGAAGCCAAATCGGAAACGGGGCGTAGGTAGATGCGGAGCTTGGGCAGGGATAGTACACGTTCTTATCTGGGGAGATCCGATTGGCGTACCCGTGAGTAGGGCTTGCCCGAAAGGCGGGGTCGTGCATTCGAAAGTTACTCGATGCCGGTCGGAAGTCAGCAGAGGGCATAGTAGCTGACCCACGCGGTTAGCGAAGGCCTGAAGGGAACGAGCAAGTACGTCTGTCTGCAATCTCGCGCTGTCGTTTCTTCGGAAACGAACCACCGTACGGTGATCAATCAGTCGCGGCGGTCGCAGCCAGCCAATGGCTTGAGTCTTCGCGGCAACGCGGTGATTTAAAACTCGTGCTCAACCGCCGTATGCGGACCCGCACGTACGGTGGTGTGGGAGGGGTCCCGCGTAACCGGGCCCCTATCCCGATTGCATCGCTTTGTTCGTCGCGCTTTTGGGTCTGAGTCGGTTATAGGTATTGTCCGAATCGCAGGCGAAATCCATTGCAGTCGGCAATTTCGAATTCCCGCATTCCGTGATCGTGACTTTTGAGGGCACGCGTCATCCGGACGTTTTTCTTTGTGTACTCGGTATGTAGTGCGTCAATGTTGTCGACGAAGATGTAATTGTACCCCAGATATTTGGCGGGATCAAAGTCGCCAGGCGCGATTGTGAATTGTATTCCCACGCGGCAACGAGTCACCGAACCGTGATCAGGTGGAATCCCCATGACAAATTCAAGATCGAAGCCGAGCACATCGCAGTAAAAGTCGACTGCGGCCTGAATGTCATGCACGGGGATGACCGGCCCAGTTCCGAAGAGTTCAGGTTTGGTCTTTAACGGTGTCATGCCATTAACCTCCAGTCTTCGGACTACATGAAGCGACGAACGGCAGCCATAACCTAGCCGCCGAGTTTGATTTGTTAGTAAGTTGGATTAGCTCGGCGACTGGCGTTCATCGCTTTGTTCGTCGCGTATCCTACAGGAGCCGGTTTCTTCCGAATCGTCACGCGTTTTCTGAGTTTGGCGTGTTTAACAATCGTCGCGGGGACGTCGTCGTATGTCGCGATTAGAGAGGCAATTCAAGAGCTGGTAATGAACTGAATTTAATGCCGGGTAAAACGTAGGCGCTCGTTGCGTTACTTTTGTTTACGGTTGGACTATTTCGTTTCGCCTCGATACCAGCAATTTGTTTAGAAAGGCCTTCACACATCCGTTCTTTGTCCCGAGCTCGGCACGATAAACTAAAAGCGTTCAATCGCGAATCAGCACGAAGGTCAATTATGCCATCAAAGTCTTTCGAGTACGATTGGACGTCACTTTCAATAGCTGAGACCTTGCTCACATCAACGAATATGATCGCCTTTACCATTCGGAAACTCCATAGATACGGCGCGAGAACCAACGCAATCGCTACGGTTCCCGCGATTGATAGTAGCAATTTGATGCCGAATTGCGTCTTGTGTCCACGAAGAGGTGCCATTCTGGTTCTCCAAAAGGTTGTTTGCGAGTTGATTAACGCAACGAACGACCCGCATCACGGTGCGGCGGGAGCTGACGTTGATTTCAAAATCCGCTGGCCACCGCCGCTCCTGTGCATGCGATGGTTATCCGCAACTGTATGGGCTACGCGGCGGACTGCGACCAAAAAGGCAAGCAGTCGCAAGCCGCTCTGCCAGCGTGATTGCTCCTGCATCATTGCTGCTCCTCTAATGTCGTGCGGTTAAGAATTTCAGGGATCAAGTAGAACGGCAAGAAGATGCCAGCGACTCCGGCAGTAACGAATATCATGAGAGTCCAAATGACGGCCATCTTGAGTGCATCTCCGGCAGGCATATCACAATGGATCTTGTAGCGTTTCATGTGTGAATTCTGATTTTGGTGTAAGGGTGACCAGCCTTCATCGGAGACCGGCAGGTGTCGTAATTTGCGATAAGCCTTTGCAGTGGATCCACGTCACCGAAACATGACCGCATACCCAGTCGCCTAACGGCAAGGATCACCTCGTCACCGAGGTTGATTGTTTTGTAAGTGGGACCGGCTCGGCGACTGAGGTGCATCCGCTTGGTTCGGACTTCCACGGTCTTCGTGGCATCGAAATAGCATTTGTTTCTCGCGATCTTGCATCCGCGACGATCCTGTTCAGATCGTTATCAAACTTTGCTGCGAGTTCCCGCTTAATTCGTAGAATCTCGTCATTAATAGTGTCCATAGTCAATTCCCCAAGAGTTCATCTGGCGAACAGATTAGCGGTGGCGTACATCCAAAGTCCCGGCAAATCTGTTCAATTAGCAGTCTCGTTTCAGCGTTCGCGATGTGCGTGAAATTAAGGGTCAACAAGTATTGTATCCCATTGGTTGCCGCAAGGGAAATGTGAAGTGCGTCCCGTGGTTCCGTCGCCGGAATCCCATTGCGCGACACTAGTTCGTATGCCAACGCTTTCGCATCGTCCGTAACGGCGAGGATGGGGATGCCAGCAATTAATGCCAGTCGATCGGCGGCTGCGGTGGCGTCTCCCGTAGAGCATTCATCGACCACGATCTGCGAGACAGCAAGTCCGAATCGCTCTCTTGTCACCCACCAACGACGCGATTGAATTTGCCGTGCGGCGACCAGGACGTCAGTCTGGTCCCAAGCCGCTATATGGCCGATGACTGTTGTTTCGATATAGACTGTCGGTTTGCTCATAGTCCTTTATGTCCGAACGAATAGCAATCTATTCCAACTGCAACGGCGGGATAGATTGTCCGTTGAACTGAGACGCTTCGCTCCGCATGCGGTATGCAGATAGTAATGAACTGGAGTCTGCTGTGAACCAGTCTAACGAAGTGCGAGTGAGCTTAGCAAGCGTTTTGCTGGACACTACCGCTGTTCTTGAGAGAATTTCGCAGCGAACTGGAAGCTCGAGTGGCCGTTTTGGCGAGTGGTTGGTAGCGGCCTACCGTCACGGCAGTCGTAATGAGTAAGGCGTCTTTGTGTGTGATACTGCAGAGTCACTGTCTAGCTCTCGAACCAAGCGTGGTGGTCGGGGCCGTAGAATAGTTCACGCCAGCTCGGACGACCTGTCTCAGAGATGAGCTGCATTGGTTTGCTGGCACTTTGCACAACAGCGTTCTGCTCGTGTCGACGGTTCTTCGCAGGGAGCTTGGCTAACTTCCGTCTCAGCTTGGTCTACGATAGGGGGAGGATGGAGTCGCTGGCACAAGGCGATGAACGCCGTACGGCTAGCACTGCTGTAACCACCAAAACATCGCGACTTAGTAAACCCCTTGGGTAGAATGTGTAACGACCAACGACGAGTGAATTCAACTCCAGGCAGATTCTCTGGGACTTGCTTGACCGAGCTGCGTTTGTCGTAAAGCTGCTGTGCCCGAGCAGCTTGCTGATTGCCATCAGATCGACGCCTGCTTCCAATAGTCCGGTCGCGAAACTGTGTCTCAGCGTATGTGGAGTAACGATCTTCTTGATATGAGCCTGTGCGGCTGCCATCTTGCAAGTCTTCTGGATGGTAGCTCCCGAGAGTGGCACATCGTCGGTCTTGCCCGGAAAGAGATAGAGCGTCGGTTTGACGATCCTCCAGTAGTCGCGTAGTTCGCTCAGCAGCCTGGGTGAAAGAGGAACGTAGCGATCCTTGTGTCCCTTGGCCTGGATGATTCGCAGTTGCATTCTCTCCGAGTCGATGTCGGGGAGTTTGAGGTTGGTCGCTTCGCTGAGTCTCAGTCCCGCCGAGTAGAGCGTCAATAGTACCGCTCGATGTTTGGGAACTGTCACACACTCGATCAGCCTGTGTACTTCTTCTTGTCCCAGTACGACAGGCAACTTCTTAGGCCGGTTACCAAACGGAATCATCTGCACGACCCACGGTCTGGGGAGCGTGTAGGTGAAGAGGAACCGTAGGCCACAAACAGCTTGATTGAAGGAACTCCACGAACATTTCTTCTCCTGGATCATCCATAGCTGGAATTCCCGAATCTCTTCAGGGCCAAGATCTTCGGGGAGTTTTCCGAAGTGTTTGGAGAACCGACCGACGTGATAGGTGTAGGAATCGATGGTCCTAACAGCCATGTTGCGGAGCAACATGTCCTCGGCCATACGTTTAATAGATGCAATGGTGTGCTTGCGAAAAGAGTTCGGCATTGCCATGGAACCTTACTGAAAACGGGAAGTCAAACTTTGCCACAAAGTTATGGCGTGAATCTCCAGCATGATTGCCGTCACAGGAAGCGCAAGTTGTTTAATCGTTAAATTCGATACGGGGGGGGGCGATGAGGGAGGTCAATGAGGACGTCGCTCAGTTACTTCCCAAACGCCACTCAGACGTACTCGTCGCAGTGGCCACACAAGTGCACTGCCAGCGCTAGCGTTGTTCGAAGTCCGCACACCGTCGAACAGGTCAGCCGACGAGCGGGATGGTTGTCGCTAGTGCGCAGTTAGAGAAGTGTAGAAAGTTGCACCAGCAGCAGCGAGCAAGAAAC
>JBGSJT010000164.1:0-34608 GCA_041741715.1 Pirellulaceae bacterium
ACCTTGAGTGCCGAGCAGACGAAACCTCTTTGCGAGTTTTTGTTCGAGTTCCATTGGCGCGAGGAGTTCCCCGCAAATCAGTTCCTCGAAGTTTGCAATTAGCTGCGCAGTGGGAGTGAGTGCGGCGAGAGTGTAGGTAAAGATTATGCTACGACCAACAATGCCAGTATCCGTAACCACATCAGTCAAAACCAGCGGTGATTCCGTTATCACCCCGCTTGCAGTGCGATGAGGTTCGGGCATCGGCACTTTCACTGCACGCACCTTGATTTCCCTTATGATTGGCGAGGAAGATTGCATCAGTTCTTCTCCAGATGGAAATTTGCGATCCAGCCGCAGTTGCCGGTTCCGAATCTTTCATGTGATCGAGAAACTCAGTATGTATCACCATCTTACCGGATTTGTTTTCATGGACATTCTACGAGTACAGAATGGCCAAACGCAGCTTCCATTCTGCGTACGAACTCGACGAACTGGACTGCATGACCTCAGTTCTGAAACGTGCACCGCAGAGAGGCCGTCGCTACTGTTTGCCTTAACTGTTGGCGCGCGTCTGTCTGTCCCCCGCTGTCAGTTACGGCAATCTCGTTTGCAGCCAAAACTCAAGCTGGTGGGTAGGCATTAAGGTGCGGATGCAGCCCTTCATGACGCGTCAAAGCAACCTCTCATTGCGGCCTTCTTCACCCTAGATCGGGAATTCTATATTGAGAGTTCAGGTGGAAACTGCACCGAACTTCGACCTCCCAGGTGACAGCCGATGGTCCAGCCTCGGTAGGTACCTGCGATCTTGTTCGCAGCCCCACCTAGGTTTGGTGGCATGGCGTTAGGGGACGGATGCAGCCTTTCACGTGAGTTTTTAACGATTCACTAATGACTTCTTATACGCCCTAGAATGAAAATGTCACTACGAGTCCAAACCGCGTCCGTTGCCAGACTCTCAAGTGGGTTAAGAATTCACTTCGAGCTTGCAGGTGCATCGCCTTCCATTTGAAAACTGGTTTGAAGTGAGGCTCTAAATCGCCTCCGGTCACCCCGGACCAGTGATGCAAGCAGCGGATGGCTTCTCTCTCATTTGGAGCTGAACAATAGTCGGTCAGACGCTCATCCCTGCGGTTTACCTCGCCGACCATCTCAGGTTGTCGTTTTCTGCGGCGACAACTACTCCAGAACACCACCTCGCAACGGATCGCGACCCCATGACATCCCTAATCAATTCGCTACCGGTACGGCTCGGACTGGATGAGGAAACGGACCTGCCGATTGAACTAATCGAAACGCCTGAGAACCGCGAACTAGGCGGCCTGTGGGCCGGACAGAACGCCTACCAGCCGTCACTTCGCGGATTTGCTGTGGTCTGGCTCCGCAGCGGCTGGCAATCAATACCAGTGCAAACTCCTTACCGTTTTCCTTTTGGCACCGAGCTACCGCGATTAACCGCCGGTGCTCATCCTCGCTAAGCACTCGCTCCCGAGGGTCCGGCTTAGGGTTCGGCAGCGTGGCTATTGGGTTTTCGGGCAGATGCTTTTTCGCCATTCCCCACTTGTACATTTGCTTGACGCTCGCGATTCCGTCGCGTCGAGCGTAGTCACCCCAGTCGGTCGCGTTGACCCAACCGGCCACGGTTCCCTTGGTGACTTCATTGCAACGCTTGCCGCCGTGATCTGCGACGAACACGCAAACGTAGTGTTCCAAATGCTTGTAGCGATCCGGCTTAAGCAGTAGCTCCTGTTCCTTCAGAAAGCGACTAGCCAGCGCCGCCACCGTGAGCCGAGGGTCTCCAGGTCGCCGTGACTGCTCGAGCATTTGATTCCAGATGCGGAACGCTTCTTCTTCATCCTCGTGCAGTGGAATGAACTTGCCGGATGAACGGACCACGAACCACTTTTTGCGGCTCGCTCGATAGAACGGTTTTCGCATAGTCGCTTTCTCCTTGAATTAACGACCAAAAGTCGTCGCGAATCGTGTCACGGAAGAAAGCGAAAAGTCTAGTTCAAAATAGAAGGAGCGTTGCCAAAATCGTTGCCACAGTGACGGTCACAACAGGCAGCAACGCTCGTTTTACCAATGTTTTCATTAGTCGGGGTGGCGAGATTTGAACTCACGACTTCTGCGTCCCGAACGCAGCGCTCTACCAGGCTGAGCCACACCCCGCAAACTGGCCAATCAAAATCGGCTGGACTCGATCCACTATTCGTATGCTGCGTATTATAATTCAAAGCCGCATAGTTTGGCCATGGCCAATGCGCCAAGCGAGCCCCTTTTGCGGACTTGGGAAATGACAACTTTCACTACGGAGACTCCAATGAACACTTCGACAATTGCCGCACTTGTGCTGTGCCTTTCCTGCGCTTGGCCTACGGCGGTCAGGGCTCAGGGATTACCAAAATATGGTGCGGATGTAGATCTGGCCACGGCCAAGAAAGTTATGGCTGCTGCAGAAACAGAGGCGAAACAAAAAGGTTGGCCAGTGGCAATTGCAATCGTCGATACGCACGGATTGCTGGTCATGTTCCAACGCTTGGAGGAGACCCAACATGGGAGTGTCGAAGTGGCAATCGAGAAGGCTCGTACTGCCGCCCTATTTCGTCGTGAATCAAAAGTCTTCGAGGATCAAATCGCGCAAGGAGGGGTCAATCTGAAACTACTCCGACTCCCCGGCGCGCTGGGGATGGAAGGTGGACTGCCAATCATCGTCGAAGGCAAGGTGATCGGCGGAATTGGCGTGTCGGGAGTTAAGTCGAACGAGGATGCCGAAGTGGGACGAGCTGGCTTGACGGCACTTAGCCATTGATGCCGAGTGCTTTAGTTTTTGACGGTAAATGCTAGCGCCTGAGGTACACCTACGAACCAAAGCATTCGGAGACTGGTTCATGGCATCGATCGACAAACGGAAGATGGGCAGTTCTGGTGGTTTGTGGCGCATGATCTGAAAGTTCTATAAATTCCACCTGTAACGGTTCGATCAGTTAGCTGAGCCTTGCCGCGCATGCAGTCGGAAAAGGCTGGTCTTGCTATTCGACCCGATGCGTCCCAAGGCGAAGCCGAGGGAGTGGAGCCCAAGCTTATGAAACTTTGCCGATATTTTGCCGCCACTCTAGCTGCGTTGGTCGTGAGCGTTTCCATGAGTGACCTGCTGAGCGCCTGCGATTTGTGCCGGGGACGAACTCCCTGTCGAGCTTGCGGGACTTCAGACAACCAAGGATTGCTCGACGCGCTCGATCGAGCCGCGAATCGGATGCGTCCCACCTTGCCACGCTTAAATATGCCGCGACTGCCAGCAGTGGGAGCCACTTTGCAATTCGTCTTCGGGGGGGCCGTCGGATGTCGGAGCTGTGCGACGTGCGGTTGTGAAGCGACAGAAACAGGTGAAGCGACGTGCGGTTGTGAATTGCGTGAACCTAGCTGCGGCTGTGAACTCCACGAGAGCTGCAACTGCCACACGCATGCAGACGCTAGCCCGCCCTCCAGTCATCACCAGCATGCGTATGATTCACCACCGATTCAACGAGGTGCACAAACATACGCGCAGCCGCAAATGGCTCCAAGACCTGCGCCTACGCCGGTTCCTCAAGCAACTCCGTATGTCGAACCATATGCACCAAATGAGCGTTACAATTCGCCTGCTGAGACCTATCGACAACCAGCGCCATACCACGAACTCCAGCCGATGCCTCAGCGTGTTCCCGAAACAGTCCCCTTGCCAGACAACAAAGTCGATCCGTTCCGCGACGACGCGGCAACTCGGATTCGCAAGATTCCATCGCGGACTATTCAGTATCGACAACCTGAGGCGGCTTACCGTCAGAACTACGATCCGCAAGCCAGCAACGAACCTTACCACGCCAGGTTGTCCGATGACGCGCCTGCCGCATCGCCCCGCCTTGCACTCGACGATCAATCTTCCAGCCGCTCGCGAGGGACGCGTGCCGCAGGACCAGCGTTCACCGCAGAACCACAACGCCTACCAGCCGTCGTGACCGCTTCGAGCATCGCACCGCAGAATGCGTCGCCGATCGAGCAACGCAATCCGCTGCGTTGAAGTCACTAATCTCGTCTTCCCGCTAGGACACCGAAGGGTCTTCTCCCGCTCCCTTCGGTGTCCGTTTTTTATAGATGCTAGATGCTAGATGCTAGATGCTAGATGCTAGATGCTAAATGCTAGGCAGGAAAGCCTGAAGTACGGGAAGGTCAGGCAGGAAAGCCTGACGTACGCTAAAGCTCTTGCTGCCATTGCTGTAATAATTGCAGGGCTTCGAGGGGGGTGATGTTGGTCACTTGCAATTCGCGCAGCTTGTCGATTACAGGGTGATGGCCCATCTCGAACAAGGTTAACTGGATTGGGGCATCCGCTTTGCGGCGTGGCGGTGTGATCTTCGAATCGCCGCGACGATTGAGATGATCGGCTTCAAGCTGCGCTAGAATGTCCTTGGCCCTTTCATTGACCAGCTTGGGTATCCCAGCCAGCCTAGCGACGTGAATACCGTAACTCTTATCCGCTCCGCCTGGGACAATGCGGTGCAGGAAAACAATGTTCTCATCCCATTCCTTGACCGCCACGTTGTAATTGCGCACGCCGGGGAGCGACTTTTCTAATTGCGTCAATTCGTGATAGTGGGTTGCAAACAGCGTGCGGGCTTTCACGGAATCATGCAAGTATTCCACGATGGCCCAGGCGAGACTCAGGCCATCGTAAGTGCTGGTACCGCGGCCGATTTCATCCAAGATGACCAAGCTACGATCGCTGGCCGTATTGAGTATCCGCGCCGTCTCGACCATCTCGACCATGAATGTGCTCTGTCCCCGTGACAGTTCATCGCTGGCACCAACGCGCGCGAAGATACGATCGGCGATACCAATTCGCGCTCGTTTGGCGGGGACGAAACTCCCAAGCTGCGCCATTAACGTAATCAGCGCGACCTGCCGAATGTAAGTGCTCTTGCCAGCCATGTTGGGGCCGGTGATGAGCATCATTGATCCATGCTGAGCTCCAAGGTGGCAATCGTTGGGGACGAAAGTCCCTTTTTGCGCCGTAGCATCTAGGACTGGGTGACGTCCTTCCAGGATTTCCAGTTCGTCCGAGTCGAGCATCTCGGGTCGCGCGTAATCGTTCCGCTTGGCTAATTCGGCCAAGCCACAGAGCACATCCAGTTCAGCCAGCACATCGGCGATCTGTTGCAAATCATCGACGGCAGCAGCCACTTCATTCCGAAGTTGGATAAACAACTCCTCTTCAAGGGCCAACGCTTCTTCATCGGCAGAGATGACTTTGGTCTCGTATTTCTTTAGTTCATCGGTGATGTAACGTTCGGCGTTTTTCAATGTCTGTTTGCGAACAAAATGGGGTGGGATCTTTTCCTTGTGAACATTGGTGACTTCCAAGTAATAACCGAAAACTTTGGTGTAGCCCACTTTGAGACTGGTGATTCCAGTTTCGTCGATCTGTCGCGCCTGATATTCGGCGATCCATTGCTTGCCACCGGAGGCGAGTTGTCGCCGTTCATCGAGAGGAGCACTGAAGCCGTCGCGGATGTAGCCACCATCCCGCAAGTGCAATGGACATTCCTCCTGCAGCGCCCACAACAGACGATCACGCAAGGACTCGCACAGCAACAGTCGCTGTTCCAATTCACACAGTCGTTGGCTGTGTCGTTCGGCCAGCGTTGACTTGATGGCGGGGAGTTGTGACAGGGTGGTGCCGACTTGACGCAAGTCGCGCGGACTGGCCCGCCCGGTGGCGACGCGTCCCAACAGTCGTTCGAGATCGTAGACTTCGCTTAGCGCTTGTCGTAGCGCGGCACGCAAGCGATTGTCTGCCAACAACTCGGCTACCGCTCCATGTCGCCCGTCGATGCCGTGCATGTCGCGCAGTGGAGAAGCTAGCCAGCTGGCCAACCGTCGCGCTCCCATCGGCGTTTGGGTCTGATCGAGCACCGACAGCAGCGATCCATTCCGCTCGCGATCGCGCATGGTGTGTGTCAATTCCAGACTTCTTCGCGTGGCCGCATCGATCTCCAGCGTTTGGCCACCGCGATAGGGGAGCAATTGACGAATGTGTCCCAGCGAAGTTTTTTGCGTCTCTTGTAAATATGCCAACACTGCACCAGCCGCCCCAATGGCCAGTCCATCCTGGAGATGGTTCCAGCCCATCCCTTCCAAGCTGTGGGTGCCGAAGTGTTGACACAATTGTCGAGCCGACTCATCGGCACCAAACTGCCAGGTGGGGCGCAGCGTTACTGACCAATCGGCATCCTGTCCTTGAGAAAGGATCGCATCGTCTTCGCGGATGAGAACTTCGGAAGGTTCGAGCCGCGCTAGTTCGTCTGGGAGTCGAAGGCGTGGAAAGATCCCGGCTTGAAATCGGCCGCTGGAAAGTTCAGTCCAAGCGATGCCGACCACCGCCTGTTGATCGGTCGAGTCGGGTCGACCTGGTTTGGCGGAAAAGACGGCCACTAGAAGATTGGTTTGCAACGGATCGAGTAGTGCTTCGTCGGTCAGAGTGCCAGCCGTGACAATCCGCGTTACTTCGCGACGGACGATTCCCTTGGCCTCGCGCGGATCTTCGACTTGATCGCAGACCGCCACCCGATAGCCTTGTCGAATGAGCTTGGCCAAGTAGCCTTCGAGCTGGTGGTAGGGGAAGCCCGCCATGGGAACTGGATTCTCCCCTTTATCGCGGCTGGTGAGAGTTAGTCCCAACACGCGGGCGCAGGTCTTGGCGTCGTCATGAAAGAGTTCGTAGAAGTCCCCCATGCGAAACAGCAGCAGTGCATCGCCGCAGGCTCCCTTCGCCTCCTCGTACTGTCGCATCATGGGCGAGAGATTCATGGGGGAGCAACAACCTCAGGGTGCGAGGGGAAATGAATTAGCGAATTTGAAATACCGCATTATCGTAACCCGCAGCGTCAAGTCCGTGAACCTCAGGCGCTTGCCAAATAGGGCGCACTTTGTGAGCGTAACCGCGCCAGCGGTACGTTGTCTTTGGGAGATGGGAGTTGTTTGGACGGAAGAACTGGGGAGCTTGCGCTGCTGCCGCTCACAAAGCGGTTCACCGACTAGGCGACGAACTCTTCTTCTTCGTCTCCGGTGGGGCGCGAGAGTTGCCCGGCGTCTTCGAGGGTGCGGACCACGTCGACGATCTTTTGTTGCATGGCTTCCACTTCGCTCAAGCGGACTTTTCCTAGAAACTCCATCTCTTCGCGCAACATGTCGGCGGCGCGTTGCGACATATTACCAAGAATCTTTTCCTGCAGCGGAGTGCTGGCCCCCTTGAGTGCCAAGGCCCACTGATTGGTCTCAACATTCTTGAGCAACATCTGGATGTCTTTGTCATTGAGTTTGATCACGTCCTCAAAGACAAACATCAAACGGCGGATTTCGTCAACCAGCTCGGGCCGATCCTTGGAGAGGCCATCCATGATGGCCCGTTCGGTGGAACGGTCGGAGACATTGAGCATCTCGGCCACGGCAGGGACGCCACCCGCCTTGCGATAGGCCTGGGTCATGAACAGGGCCATGCGAGTGGTGAGGGCTTTTTCCACTTCCTCGATCGCTTCGGGGCTGGTCTGTCCCATTTCGGCGATTCGCTGAATAACTGCCAACTGTCGCAAGGGTGGTAGGCCATTGAGCACACCAGCCGACACTGCCGCCGGAATATTGCTGAGCACCATGGCGATTGTTTGCGGGTGTTCGTCGATCAAAAACGTGAGGATATTCTGCGGATCGGCTTTGTGCAAGAATCCAAACGGTAACGCCTCGAGCGTCTGTTGCAAGACGCTGAGCATATCCCCAGCGTCCTTGCCGAGCGCTTTTTTCACGAGACTCTTGGCTTTGTCCAGACCCCCGGTGTTGGGACCAATCGCGCTGGGGCGACTCTTCAGGAACTCGTGAATGATCTTTTCTTGTTCGCGTCCCGAGACGGTATCGAGCTGCGCGATGGCGATCGATACCGATTCGACGTATTTCCGCGGCAACATTGACAGGATCTGCGCCGCATCGTCCTCCTCCAGGCTCATCAACAGAATGGCCGCCTTGCGCACTCCTTCAGTGACGTTCATCGTGCTAGTTATGGAAAGAGTCATACGGCCACCGTAGCGGAGCGAAAACACGAAGTCGTCGGCCAACGAACCGATACGACGCACGAGGCTAATCATCGGACGCTAGTTGCCAGCGCTCCCAGCCATCCAGGCGACAACCGGAAGAACAACTGGCAAACGGTGGGAGCTGTAACGATTCTACCAATCGATTTTGCAGATCCCCCACTGTCCATGGTTTTCGTCGATGCCGACTTCCAGCCACTCGATTCGGGTCTCAACTTTGGGTTTCATCGTCTCGCGGAGCTGACTGGCGACCCACGCGGCAATTTGCTCAGCCGTTGTATTCGTTATAGGTAGCAGCATGCAATCTTCGCGCGGGAAGACCCAACGCTTGGTGCGAAACGTGACCACTACTTCCACTTCGTCCTCGCGCACTTCGATCAGCGGATGGGTCAATGGCAACAGCACATGATGGTCGAGCTGTCGCACGATATCTGCCAGCGCGTCGCGAAAGGCAATGAAGTCAACCACATATTGATTTTCATCCAGCGGCCCAGAAATTTCCGCTCTGACACCGTAGTTGTGCCCATGCAGGCATTCGCAGATATCTCCTGCGAAGGTGATAAAGTGAGCAGCGCTGAATACCAATTGTTCTTTTTGCAATAAGACGCGGTACGCGCCTGACACTTTGTGCATAAGACTACTCCAAGTTAAGACTATTCAATTGCGATTATTGAGTTGCGATTATTTGAAACGAACGGTCGGTAATCATACCGTGGATTGCAAAAGTTTTGAGACGCGGCTGTCGCGGATTGTCAACGCTGGTTCCACGGCGCATGCCGTCATTTCGTGGTCTTTGCGCCCTTTCGCGGCAAACCAACGTGTACGTTTCCTGCTCTCGCTGCCAATTGAACAGGCATTGCCGCGAAAGAGCACAAAGTGCGCAAAGAGGTATATGAGGTGAAAGCCCTTACTAGATGGCGGGAGGTATTGACGGCGGAGCGTCGGACCACTTTGGTAATTGACCTACATTAACAACCAGACGGGGATCGGCTACAATCCTGGGGTTTGCGAGGGACCGTCGAGTGGCACATGCAGGCCGCGACTCCCCCTTCCCTGCCCTTCCCTTTCCAGCCGCAGCGGCGAGATTCAAATTCCATGGCACAACCAGCTCTCTTACAAGATCCGTTCCAGGCCCGCGACACCTTTCAGGGGCCAACTGGACCCATTGGTTTCTACAGCCTGAAGAAGCTTGAAGCCCAAGGCTTGGGGCCGATCTCGCGTTTGCCCTACTCGATCCGCATCCTGTTGGAAGCGGTGCTCCGCAACTGCGACGGTTACGTGGTCAACGAAGAGGATGTCCGCAATTTGGCCAAGTGGAATGCAGCTAGCCCAGCGGCTGTGGAAGTCCCGTTCATGCCCGCTCGGGTAGTGTTGCAAGACTTTACCGGCGTACCGTGCATCGTCGACTTGGCAGCCATGCGCGACGGAATGAAAACATTGGGTGGAGATCCCAAGAAGATCAATCCGCTGATCCCCGTCGACTTGGTGATCGACCACTCGGTCCAAGTCGATTTGTTTGGGACGCTCGATGCGCTATCGCGGAACGTCGAGATCGAGTTCGAGCGGAATCAGGAACGTTACGAATTTCTGCGTTGGGGACAACAGGCTTTTGACAACTTCCGCGTGGTCCCACCCAACACGGGTATAGTGCATCAAGTCAATCTGGAGTATTTGGCTCAGGTTGTGTTTGTTCGCGAAGATCATGTTGGACCGGTCGCTCTGCCCGATACGCTGGTGGGGACTGATAGCCATACCACGATGATCAATGGTTTGGGAGTTCTGGGGTGGGGCGTGGGAGGGATCGAGGCCGAGGCGGGGATGTTGGGGCAACCGCTGTATATGTTGATGCCCGAAGTGGTCGGCTTTGAAATCACTGGGCAACTTCCCGCAGGAGCCACCGCCACCGACTTGGTGTTACGAGTGACCGAGATCCTGCGGAAGGCAGGCGTGGTCGGCAAATTCGTCGAATTCTTCGGCTCTGGAATATCGAAGATGTCGTTGGCTGACCGCGCGACGATTGCCAATATGGCTCCTGAATATGGTGCCACGATGGGTTACTTCCCGGTCGACGCTGAGACACTTCGTTATCTGAAACGTACGGGTCGTTCGGCAGAGCAAGTCGCATTGGTCGAAGCTTACATGCGAGCTCAGGGACTGTTCCGAGAAGACAATTCGCCGACACTAGAATATTCGCAAGTCCTTCAATTCGATTTGAGCTCAGTGGAACCGGCCCTGGCTGGTCCCAAGCGTCCGCAAGACCGCGTGCCACTGGCAATCATGAAAGAAGCGTTTCACGCCAGCTTGGTGGCCCCAGTGGCCGCGCGTGGTTTCGGCCTAGAGACCTCAGCTTTGAGCCGCACAGCCAAAGTCGAGAACAATGGTAACGCGTCGGAAATTACGCACGGCTCAGTGGTGATTGCGGCGATCACGAGCTGTACCAACACGTCGAATCCTTCCGTGATGGTGGGGGCTGGCTTGTTGGCCAAGAAGGCCGTGGAAAAGGGGCTGCGAGTCAAGCCTTACGTAAAAACATCGTTGGCCCCCGGTTCGCGAGTGGTCACCGACTACTTCGACAAGGCCAACTTGAGTGAGCCGTTGTCGCAACTCGGTTTTCACACTGTCGGTTATGGCTGCACCACTTGCATTGGCAACAGTGGTCCCCTCCCCGAACCGGTGGCCAAGGCAATCACCACCGGAGATCTCGTGGCGGCTGCGGTACTGAGCGGCAATCGCAATTTCGAAGGGAGAGTGAATCCGCTCACTCGCGCCAACTACTTGGCGAGTCCTCCGCTGGTTGTAGCTTACGCGCTAGCTGGCACCATGGATATCGATTTTGAAACCGAGCCGATTGGCACGTCTGATGCGGGCGAAGCGGTTTTCTTGCGAGACATATGGCCATCTTCGGAGGAGATTCACGCGACCGTCGAAGCCTGTGTACTACCTGAAATGTTCGAGCGTCAATATGCAAGCGCCTTCACGTCGAATGACAAGTGGAATGCGATCGAGATCACGCCGGGGGATTTGTATGTGTGGCGTGGCGACAGCACTTACATTCAACGTCCTCCTTTCTTGGAAGGGATTACCGCGCAAGTCAGCCCCCCTGCCCCGATTCGCGGTGCCAACTGTTTAGCCCTATTAGGAGACTCGGTTACAACTGACCACATATCACCAGCCGGAGCGATCGCCAAGCAGAGTCCAGCGGGAGAATTTCTGTTGGCCCACCAAGTCGAGGCCCGCGACTTCAATAGCTATGGTTCGCGTCGCGGCAATGATCGAGTGATGGTGCGTGGCACCTTTGCCAATATTCGCATCCGCAATCAAATGGTCCCCGAGACCGAAGGTGGATATACGAAACACATTCCGACTGGTGAGACGTTACCAATTTATGACGCGGCCATGCGTTATCACTCGGCGGGGACGCCACTGGTTGTCTTGGCGGGAGCGGAGTACGGCACCGGCAGCAGTCGCGATTGGGCTGCCAAGGGGACTTTGTTGTTGGGCGTCCGGGCTGTGATTGCTGCCAGTTACGAACGCATTCACCGCAGTAACTTGGTCGGCATGGGAATCCTACCATTGCAATTCGCTGAAAGTCAGAGCTGGTCGGCGCTGGGGTTGACCGGCTTGGAGACCTTCGACATTGGTATTGCCGGTGAACAATTGCAACCGCGCGGCACGATCACTGTCACGGCTACGGCCGACGATGGCAAGGTAACCAAGTTCAAAGCTTCGGTGCGGATTGATACGCCAGTGGAACTCGACTACTACATCAATGGTGGGATACTCCCCACGGTCTTGCGCAAACTGGCTCAAGCATAGCGGTTATTAAAACGCGGAGTTGCGGAGGTTTAGAGATTCGCGGAGTTAGAGCGACTTTTGGGGAAGACTAGATTCACGTAGCCTCTCAGCGACCTTCATCCAGTGGAAGCAGAATTACTCAACAAACTAAACAAGAATCGGCGCTAAAACTTCACAGTCCTCGAGGCTACCGCTGGCCTGTGCCGTGCAGGGGGCTTTTCCTTTCTCCACGAAACTCTACTTCTCCGCAATTCCCCGTTTAAAACGAGAACTGTCCACGTCTCACTTTCCAGTCCAATTTATTGAGGGCCGCACAGATCGGACAGGACGTAAGTTGCTGGGCACGGCGCGTCGAGCTGATAGTGATGAGGACCCACTCGCTAGCGCGTCGAGCTGATAGTGTATCGTCGTCGCATGGTCAAAGAGCTGAGTGCGATACAGAGTATGGCCCACAGGCTGGATGGTTCGGGAACAGATGAGATAAAAGGGCGGTTGCTCACATACTGAGCGATTTCCTGGCCTGTCCATTGACCTTGAAGATCGTCAAAACTCCAGTGTATCCCCAAGTAGACGCGACTGCGACCGTTTTCCTTCATAGCTTCGCTCAGCGAATCGAAGCTGCGTACTGCGCCGTTTTCATCTGAGCTTAGCGTAAAGGCAATGTCGTCGGTGCCGTAGAATTCTTTCAAAGTTTCGAACAAAGCACCGCCGAAAGTGGCGTGGCCCGAAATGTACGTTGGAAAAGGTGGCGTGAAATTACTGTTGCTACCGTTGCCACCAGGCGCGCCCAGTGGAACCCAGTTGGCGTCGGCGATTGTCAGCAGGTTGCCATCTAAGTCCGCCTCGCGAATCCCCGTCACGGGACGCCACAGGTCATATTCGAATTTCGCGTTCCAAGCGACGATACCAGCGTCGGCCATGGCGACGGAAGCTTTGGCGAACAGTTCCGCATTCTCATCGACAGTGTTCCCTTGTTGAGTGGCGATGGTTTGTAAGGCCTGGTTGAACAACCGCATCGGCGTCCCCATCCCCACGCGATCGTAGGCCCAGAAGTTTGCGATCTCCGTTTCATCTTGGGTGCGAGTGGTGCTGTTGAGCGCACCGAGCATTTTGACTTCGTTGAAAGCGTCGGCGTATTCTTGACTGGTCAGGGCTGGCATTGCCGGAGGCATGAACTGCGTCCCGGAAGTTAATGCAAAGGGTGTCACGTTTCCCCAATCTGGTCCCCAGGCTTGTTGGGTTGGATGGATCGGGTCTGGCTGCCAATGACCAACGTCGGAACTAGGTTGATAGGGGAGACTGACGTTATAGCCATCGTTGGCACGCGCTTGCACAATGGATTGACCAATCATGTTTCCCAAATCGATGCCGCTGAATTTCACTGGGCTGTCGGCAATACTGGCGAGGCTAGAAGATAGATGCGAGGCAAGCGACGCTCCTTGGTCGGGATAGATCGAACTAAGGACGATATAGGCAGCTTGGGCGGCGGCAGCGGAGCCCGATGCAGCGTAACCGGGAGAAGTGTGACCGGTCCCATAGTCATAAAACAAATTGGCCCCCGACTTAGCCATCGCCAAGCCATCGTACAACGCCACGTTGAGCATCGCCATTGTGCGCGATGCCATGCCAGGGTTTTGTTTGTCTTCGTTAGCGAGCAGTGTGTTGCTGGCGACGTTGTTCCAATCGATCACAATGTCCGCACGCAGCATACCGGGAACAAGAAGTAGGTAAAAAGTCAGCCAGCGTGAGACATGCATGATATTCGCTTCGCTTATTTTGCAAAGGTAGGAACCAGCCATTGAATATAGTCTCTTTAGGTGGTTTGTGCAACTTTCTAGTTCAACATGGCTAGCCACCAGTTGTGATCCCGCCGGGACGAGCATCGAGCGGGAAATAAGAGTCGGGACTACCCGTAGCTGCGGTCGCCAGACGGCAGGAAGTGGACGTTCTGGCGAACGTAGCTACGACAGTCGACGTTCTGGCGAACGTAGCTACGACAGTCGACGTTCTGGCGAACGTAGCTACGACAGTCGACGTTCTGGCGACGTAGCTACGACAGTTATTTCCCGACCGATGCTAAGCCAGGGTTTTTTACTTCAGGTAATCAATCAACGCGCTCGCCATGCTGAGGACCAGAAAGAAGCCACACATGTCAGTGACGGTGGTCAAAAGTGGGCCGGAGGCAACGGCTGGATCGCGGCCGAAACGGCGTAGGATCAAAGGGACGATACCACCGATGGAGACTGCGACCAAAGTATTGAGAAACAAAGCGCCACCCACGACCAATCCCAACACCATATTCCCTTTCCAAAACCAGGCGATGCCCCCCAGCAAGATTCCAACGGCCAGACCATTGATCAGTCCAATGGAAATCTCCTTGAGCCAGACGCGAAACAGATCCTTGGTATTGACGATCCCCAACATTAGTTCGCGAATGGAGACCGCCACCGATTGATTTCCCGAGCAGCCACTCATGTCGGAGATGATTGGCAGAAAAGCGGTTAGCGCGATGGCCGCCGCCAACGTGCTTTCGAAATGACTGATGATGGCAGCGGCAAGCAAATTGAGGACGATATTCAGCGATAGCCAGCTCAGTCGTCCACTGGCCCGTTCCCACAGAGGCATCGAACGGATTTCCTCGCCACTGACGATACCCTGGCGACGCAGCATCGATCGATCTTGTTGCTCAATCCAAGCTTGATCCACGTCCGATCGTTGCACGACACCGACCAGCAGACCATCGTGGCCAATGACGGGAACCCCCAAGAAGTGATGCTGTTGGAAAAAGCCGTGCAGCTCATCCAGTTTTAAATGGGCAGAGACAGACAGCGGATTGGGGAGCATGATGTCGCGGATCAGGCGGGTGCGATCTCCCAATAGCAAATCGCGAAGTCGCAACACGCCGAGCAATCTCCCATCGCGCGTGCACACGTACGCGTACTGAATTTGGTAGTCGCGATATTCGTCCGCCCCGGCTTGCAGGTCGGCGACGACTTCATTGACGGTCCATTGTTCGGGATAGCGGAGTAGTTCGGTGACCATTAGCCCACCCGCTTCGTTCTCTTCATAGCTTTTTAGCTGCCGGGCGGAGAGGGCTTCCTCGGGCTGCATATGGCTAAGGATGGCCTCCGCGTCGGCGTGATCGAGCTCCCCCAGCAAATCGGCTTGCAAATCGCTGGGGAGTTCGTCGATGGCGGCTGCCGCTTGATCGGGCTCCGCTTCCTCAAGCAATTGCACCGCCTGCACCGATGGGAGCTGTTCGAGCAAATCGGCTGCGCTTTCGGCATCGATCAAATCGATCAGACGACCGCGCTCGTCATCGTCCAGATGCGCGACGGCGCGAGACAACTCGGCGGTCGAATGGACTTCGAGCAGCAGTTCGATCGCGGCAGCATCGCTTTCGGCAACCAACTTGGGGAGAATATCTTCCAATCGTTCCGATCGTAGGTCGGGCGAGGCGTCAGGTGTGGTCACAAAGGTTTGTCCAGGTTATGTGTAAGGCGTCTGGAGGCCATGCTCGACACAGCCCATAAAGGTAACTAAAGTCGTTAACAGGTCTTTCCAGACGAAGCGGCCGGAACTACGTTTATAATCCAATTTGGACATTGTCCCTATCCTACTTTTGCATCCGCGCCTGTACGCTTATGCCAATCGAGTTTGCTTGCGAAGAGTGCACTCAACTGCTCCGTGTCCCCGATGGCAGCTATGGACAGTCATGCCAATGTCCCGCCTGCCAAGCGGTGGTGGTCATACCTGATCCCCAAGCGGTCGCTCAGGTAGACGCCCTACGCAGGGACCGGACACAAGAGCCTGTCGATTCCACTCGGCCCGACAAGTTGAAGATCGCGTGTCCAAAATGTCACTTCGAATTGAATTGCCCTAGTTCACTGCTCGGAACCAAGGGCCAATGTCGCAATTGCCAGTACATTTTCACTATTGCGCGAAGAGATAGTGCTACGCAGCCAGCGGCCGCGGACGCCTCATCTCCGGGCCATGTTTTTAATTGTCCCGCCTGCAATCAATTGTTTGAGGGGCAAGCCGAGTTAGAAGGTCGCAAGGGGAAATGCCACGCGTGTGGCCAGGTCTTTGCCATTGAATTGCGCCCCGCTCAAGCCCCCATGGTCACAGTGGCCCAAGAACGAAAACTAAGAGCGGAATCATCCGGCGCGCGATCCATCAAACAGACGGCTCGAAAGCAAACTGCCTCCGATGCGGCATCCCCGCCCCACCCTTCCAGCAGTAGCCCCACGCCAGTCACAATCCAATTCGAATGCATGCATTGCCAGGGAGTGATGGAAGTTCCCGGCTCGACGGCTGGGAGAACAACCCAGTGCCCATTCTGCCAGCAGCAGTTGACGATTCCTCAGCAGTCCACGTCGGTTCAGGCTTCCACTGCATCGGCAGGAAAGTATTTTGCGCCCTATGTGCAATCGCAGCCGCAAGTTTTCCCTGAGTCACGGGTTGCAAGCTCGGGACGCAAGACGGGGTCTGCTGATTTAGCGGAAACAGGGGGCGTAGATAATAGCAATCCTTACGCGACCCCCAACCTTGATCAGTACACGCCTAGCCACACGACCGACGATTGGAGCCAATCGACAACGCGTAAGAAAATCCGTGGTTTGACATTTGGAAATGCTTTTGAATTGACCTTCGATTCGCTGTTCCCGTATGGTTTGGTGGCTGCTGGCCTATTTACTGGGGTTTGCGTGCTGGCCTTCGGATTTGTGATAGTAGCCTTCATGCTCGGGAGCTTTACCGTCCAACGTATGCAATACGATCCGACATCGATCGAAGGGATGACGATCATTTACGGTCTGCTGGGGATGGCGGTGATTGTCGCGGTGTTTCTCGTCACGGCGGTGTACTGCGCGACTTGCAACACGGCCCTGCATGCAGTCCGGAAGCGACCGATCAGCGGACAGGTGTTGTTCGGGACAGGGGAAAGCTACGGTGGGATGCTGGTCGTGATGTTCGGCTGGGTCGGCTTTAATTACTTGCGGCAATTCGGAGTTCCGTGGCTCGTCCAATCACTCACTGAAGCGGGGCAGGCTGAAACGGCCTTGGTCGTCGGCTTGGTGACGTTCGCGTTGCTTGGTGCCATTCAGATCGCACTGAACATTTTGCTTGCGTTCGTCCCCTACGCGCTGCTGGATGGCCAGAGTTTGCCGGATGCCATTGCAACGTCCAGCTCCATTGTGTTTGGCAATTTCCTAACAGTCCTGGCGGTACTTACCTGCGGGGCGCTTTTGTACACGGCAGTGTCGGTGTTGACTCTTGGCGTGGGCTTCATCGTATTTGTTGGGGGAATGATGTACCTCAACGCGGCGGTCTACCACTTAGCTTCGAAGTAGCAAGCAAACGACCGGTGTAACCTCGAGTCTTGGTAAACTGTAGCGATTTTCATGCCCCCCCCCACACGAAGTTTTCTGCGGAAAGCCGTCAATGCTCAACAATTTTCGGTGGCACACCCGATAAGCATGTACAGCCAGTGTTGCCGTAGGATGTAGGGCGACATCTTAGGACCCAGTTTGGTGGAGAGAATCCCGAGCCTCACCACACATTGAAAAAAAATCGCAATGGAGTGCGGATCATGGTGACTATCAAAAAACAATTTGTTGCTGCTTTGCTGGCAGTTACTATTTCGAGCTCGGCGTTCGGCCAAGCACCGCCAGCCGTTCCTGCTCCATCGACTCTTTGGTCATTCTTGGGTATTCCTCAAGGCGTGAAGAAAGTCCAAGGGGCGCTGACCAACCGACGCGGCAATCGCCCTCAGGCGGAGCCCAAAGACGCGTTGAAAGCTCTCAATGATCCAGCCAATCTTGAATCACCCGACGCAGCGATTAAGCGCGCCGCTGAGATTAAGAAGGCTGAGGACTTGAAGCCACAGAAAATTAAGGCGATCAAGTATCTGACCTCCATCGGCTGCGGCTGCTATGACAAAGATGGGACAGTTACCAAAGCACTTATCGCTGCAGCGGAAGATTGCACTGAAGAAGTGCGGCTGTCGACCATGACTCAGATCGGCGAAGCTGCCAACGGGAAGTGCTGCTCCAATTGTGGACAAGTCTGCTGCTGCAACGACGACATGTTGAAGAAGTTGGCTCAAATCGCCTACGAACGGGATGAGTACGGTTGCTACGCTGAACCGTCAAAACGAGTTCGGGACGCGGCGGCCTCCGCACTGGCCGCCTGTTGCCCAGGTGCTGTCCCGTTGGAGATACTCACGCCCGAGCCGAAGAAGGAAGAAGAGCTTAAAACAGACCCGGTTCCTGTCCCAGAGACCGAGAAGTCTGAAGACGAACCTGTCCCTGAGACGGAGAAGTCTGATGAGGCTGATCCCGAGTATGAGGGGAAAGAGGCCGCTTCCAATGACGAACCAGAGCGACTTCCCGACGCCACCGATTCCGATTTGGAATCTAAGAAGGACGCTAAAAACTTAATCAAACCAGACGCTAGTCCATCCGACGCCAACCCAGACAACATTACCCTGAAGTTCTCTGATCAGCTACGTTTACGCGAGTCTTATCCCGTCGGTCGGTCACAGCCACACCCCCTGCAAAGAGTCGAGCCGGTTGCACAGTCACCACTGCAGCCAGTTCAACGAGTGCGGTCCGCCTCCGCTCAGGCAATGCGTCAGAGTTTGGCCCCCGAGGGGATTGCCAGAATGCGGCAAGTGATGGTAGCTAATCCGCCACAGACATCCGCTTCCCCCAACCCGCAAGGTGGAGTCGTGATGGCCTACGATCGTTCCAGCAACCTAGCCTACATTCACTTCGAGCAGCCCGACCTGTTGGTCCCCGTCGGTTCAACTTTGCACTTGCGTCCCGACCCGAGGGTTGGCAGTGGTTACAATGGTCAATGGCAAGTCGTCGAAGCGGCTGAGGGATGCGCCAACTTGCAACCGATCGGCAGCGAAGGGATTGCACGAGTTCGCGTCGGCGATCACGCTAACTTTGGAACACCTGAAGTGGTCGTGGCCCCCATCTCCTTCGTCCCTTAGACGATCGATTATAGAACTTTAAAAGCTCAAGCACGCTGTCTTTAGACAGCGTGCTTTTTTCGTATTTATTGCCCCAGGTGGTCATGATCCGACTGAGACAGCTTGTTCTTTGGGACATTCAGAATTGTCCCATCGCGTTTTTGCAAAACGATATTGGTCGCGTCCTTCCCCAAGAGCTTGGCTTCGACTGAAAAGCTTCCGGAATGATCGCTCCAGGTGCGAAAGCCATCGCTTAACTGCAGCGATTTTTCTATGGCTGCGCGTAGCTGCTTCTCCGAGACCAATTGCAAGACGGTGACTGAACTTGTGAGTCCATTCGCCAAAGCCGCAGTGGCGGTTCCGGCGACATAGACGGGACCTTCCCATATTTCTCCTCCCGACATTCCAGCCGTTGATGGTGCCCATAGCAGGTAGGGTGTTTCATCTAGAAACACCAACACATCGTGCTCATTGAACGCGTGAACGACCAAGAGATCTGTCACGTAACCAATCGAGTTGTTGCGACGCACGTCCAAGCGCGGACCGTGATTCCAGAGCAATTCAACTAGCGAATCAGCATCTTGCCGGTCGCGAATGTCGCTTTTCAAGCGAGTGAAAGTTTTGATTTTTTCGAGCTGACGCGTGACCACAGCCTGTTTGATATTGGCGTTCAAAAAATACCATTTAGGAGTGCGCTGACCGGGGGCTGTCACGCGAGCCACAGCCGCATCCTGCTGGCGAAACGCTGGAGGAATGTACGTTTCTCCACGTTTCATTTCCTTTAATTCAAGACTCAGTCGCGTCGATTCATTGCGCAGGCTTTTCAGCAGCTCGTCAAACTCATCGACCCCTTTGGAAATATATGTCGCGAAGGATTCGTCCGAGATCTTGGCTTCGCTAACGATTTGCCCATCCCCGCCAGAACCGCCACCTTCTTCGTGCATTTCGACTTTGCCTACGCCGGCTGCCAATGTTAAAGTGTTGGCCGACCGGGCTTTGGCGAGCGCTTGGTTGATATCTTGTCCAGAGATACCGAAATTCAAATTTTGAGCGGTCCCTTGCGAGGCAAGCGTGCTCATCCCCACGACTTCACCGGCCGAATTGATCAGCGGTCCACCGCTATTGCCAGGCGACAGCGCCGCGTCGACTTGAACCCACGTCCCTTGGTGCTTAGGTCCAATTTCCGCACCGGGACGAACAGCGCTGATAATGCCCCGCGTGGCAGTGAAGGCCAAGCCATGCGGTGCTCCGAGGGCGGTGACCTGTTCTCCCTTGCGCGGCAGGCTTCCGGCAACGGCGATGGGCGGTGCAGCGCGATCCGTTATTTTGGCGATGACGATATCGCGTGATTGATCGATGTGCGTAGTCCCAGTGACGACACACTGCCGACCATTGGGAAAGTAAGCCACGGCACTCATGGCCCCCGCTAGCACGTGACAGTTGGTGACCAACGTCCCTTCGTCGTCGACCACAAACCCACTTCCTAAACTATCTCCGTGAGATGATTTCACTTCGATGCGTACCACGCTCTGCTCAGCCCGCTCGATAACATCTGCCAAGTTTTGATTCCCCGCACGGTCACTGATCGTGGTTGGCGAAGGTTCGCCAGGGTAACCACTCTTTGAACTTGTCGCAGCATCAACGGGATCGATAGTCGGCTTACTGGCTCCGTATTGTGGTTCAGTGACCTGCGTCGATGGACGCGTTGAGCTGGATGGGGGACTGCTTTTGAACCCTCGCGAGTTGAGTACGCTCGACGCGGGACTAGAAGTTGTCTGCGGTGTAAAATTGCCGTTAGCTACTGAACTACTAAGATTTCTAGCGGCGTTTTCTTCCGCGATCGGGTCCGAAGATACTGTTGGTACGTCGCTCAGCACCCCTGGCGACTGGCTTGTAGAATCAGACACCATGGCGGTCAAGTCAAGCGAGCTCAAGTTGGCGTAGGCGAGATAACCGACAAAGCCCAACAGCAGCATTCCAGCAAGTGCGATCGCGCACATCTTGATGGCTAGGGGAGACATGCCAGAGCCCGAACTCGCCCCCGCGTAGCCTGTCGAGCGTGTGGTGATGATCGGTCGCGAGTATTCTGTATTGGTCAGGAACTCATCGATCGGAGCGACCGGTGCCGACAGCGGTGTGGCCACTACGGGCTCTGCCGATGCAACCGCCGCATCCAACTGGACTGGGTTCAACTGGACTGGGAATAGGTGTGAGCAACCGGGGCAAGTCAAGGCAACTTGGCGAGTGCCGCCATTGCTCTTAAACCGCATCGGCTTGGAGCACGCCGGGCAATCAACTTCCATTAGGGCATTCATCGCATCACTCCCAGTTTTGTCGGATGTCGCTTGCTGCAAAGCAGGCGACCCACTCGCTGACGCGTCGAGCTGAAATTGACGCTAAACCAAGGAACGCAATTTTACCCGCGCGATAACTAAAAAGCAAGAAAAAGGACACTTCTCGCTGATCGCCAGTGTAGTTTCGTCGCAACTCACCCTCCCACCGAAAGTTACGTCGTATTCGACGTAACTTACGGTGGGAGGGTCGGAGCCTAAGCGACGGGGAGGGAAATTCCAGAAAAGCTCCCCTCTCCGCTCGCCGACCAACTTCGTCGGTGCCCGTCGCGACTCTCCCCGTGAGAGTTGGCTATACCGGCGATCAGCGAGGAGTGTCAGAAACAGAGGAGGTTGCTTACGGGTGCAAGTGCAAGTCGAAAAAATCCCACATGGCTTGTTCCGAATCTTGACGAAATTTTCCAGAAAAACCATGCCCAGCCCCTTCGAAAACGATTAATCGATGCTGTGCCCCAACCGCTTTCATTTTTTCGTCAAGCAATTTAGCTTGCGCAATCGGCACCAGCTTATCCTGATCACCATGCAGCGTTAGAACCGGTGGGTCGTCGGAGCTGACGTACGTCAGTGGGCTGGCCTCGCTATAGGTCGCCGCAGCTTGCTCGGGTTCTCCGCCGAGGAACAATCGAAAGATCCAGTCGACGGAACTGGTTGCTTCGCATTGAGTCATCTCGGTGGGGCCAAACACATTGACCACAGCTTGGACGCGGCTCGACTGTTCGAGGTTCCCCGCTTCCCCTTCCAGTTTTGCATTTGCATCGGTCAGTCCGACCAGCAGGGACAGATGTCCGCCAGCCGATCCACCTGTCACCCCAATGCGGTCTGGATCGACGCGATATTGTCCGGCATGGGCACGCAGCCAGCGGATGGCCGCTTTGCAATCGTGAAGCTGAGCCGGAAAAATTGGAGAAGCAGTCGTGTTTTCCTTGCGAGACTCGTCGAACTGCATCAAGCGATAACTGATCGTCGCCGCCACGTATCCGCGTTTGGCTGCGGCTTCAATATCATCGCGATATCCTTGGCGATTCCCCGCATACCATCCCCCCCCATGAATGAAGACGATGGATGGAAAAGGGCCCGGGCCATCAGGGATTGCCACGTCGAGTTGCAGTTCGGTCTCACCGACTTTTGCATAGACCAAACCTTCGTGCAGCGTCGTCTCTGCCCGGGCCAACGAAAATGGTGTCATTAGACCTAGGGTGCACAGCCAAATCAAGCGAGACATTGTGAGAGACATTGGAACTCCTGTAGTTTTAAATGATCAACGCCACTCGGTGTTGGAGTCCAGGCATTATCCGCTTGTGCCACGTTCGACATGCACAAGCGACTAATGGATGTACTCCAACGAACTTCCAACAGAGTTAAGCGATCGAACTGGCGCTCTCCAATTTATTTTGCACCAAGAAAATGTTGGAAGAATGCATACATGACACTGTTCGAGTCGGCGTTAGGTGAATGCTCGGGGCGGTTGGTCATGGCGACGCGATGCTCAAGCCCCAATAGTCGATTAATGGCGACGGAGTGATTAAGAGCTTCCCAGCGTTGGGGAGGATCTTCGGCTCCCCCGGAAACAAGAAAAGGACGCGGGGCCATGAGTGCGTGCAATTCGTGCAGGTCATCCCCAGCAGCCACCAGTTGGGGATACAAACCGCGCGCCGGATTGTCAGGCGTGATCAGGCCACGTGGGCGCCAGGGAGGCGAATGATAGCCGAGATACCAGGGTTCCCAATAATTGACGCTCGCTCGCTCTGCGTCAAACACAATTCCGGGGTCAGACCACGCTCCGCAGGCAAACTTATCGAACAAACAGGCGGCGAACATGGCCCACTTGCCTCCGAAGGAATGCCCAACAATTCCGATCCGCTCAGCATCAACTTCAGGTCGCGCGGCCAACACGTGCCAGGCGTTGGCCGCAGCGCAGGCCAACATCGAAAGGGGCTGCACTTGGGCATCAACAATGTTCGGATAGAAGAGCGCATAGGTCTTGGCCTCGCTCGCCTGCGTGGTTCCAATTGATAATGTCACGAACCCGCGCTGCGCCAGTTGCCAAGCGAAATCGCGATACGCACTCCCCTGCCCGATCGCGGTCTCCGGTTCGTAGTAGACGCTAATCACGGCGGGATGCTTGCCTGGTCCATCGGGAATTAGCAAATAGCCGGTTGTCTCCTCGTCGGGCGTCCAGCGAAAACGAATGCGATGCTGCGTGATGTTTGCTCTGCGCTGTGTTTGGAGAATGGTGACCTGAGGATCAGTTATCAGTGGCGGCCAAGTTCCAAGCAACTGCTGCCACTCGGTGAAAATCTCAGTTCGTCTGCGGCTCCAATCCCTGGGTGTTTGGACTTGTGAACCATCATTGAATACTAGCGGTGAGTGGTAGTTGCCCAGTTGCTCACGTCGTACTAGGGGTGGTGTAAAGTAGGGCTCGATGGTTTTCCAGGCTGTTGATGTTTCTGCGGTTGATGTTTCTGCGGTTGATGTTTCTGCTGTTGATGTTTCTGCGGTTGATGTTTCTGCGGTTGATGTTTCTGCGGTTGATGTTTCGGCGGTTGATGTTTCGGCGGTTGATGTTTCGGCTGTTGAGTTTTCTAAGGTGTGAGGCTGAGTGTTGGGCCTATTCCATGTCAGCTTAGCCACAAACAAACTATTGTCGCTGCCATGTTCCTCGACCCCCACCGGCTGCATCCACTCAGCCGCAGTGATCCACGTCTCATCGGGTGACACATCGACTACGCCAAAGTTGCCCAACCGCGCGCCGCGCTCAGGGACCAGCACTTGCTCACTGTCGCGGATGATGTGCATGTTGGACGGATCGACGCGGGCGATGAACAACGGAGCGCGGTGTCGAAACACGTGGTCGTTGTTTGCACCGCGTCGCGTATAGACTAGAAACAATCCGTTCGCATGGGTCACCCAATGCTGTTGTGTGTTATAGTTCCCCAACACACTGTCATCGTCGAACCGCCAAACTTGTGGCGGCGAAAAATGGTTGCCATCGTCGCTGCTACTGACATAGCCATGCAAGTCATTGCGGAGCGTCAAGTAGTAACGTCCCTCAAATCGAGTTAGTGAGGGCTCGAACAATCCACGTTCAAGCGGCAGACTTAATTCGTCACCGTGAGAAACATATTCCAAAGTACGCCCATCAAATCGGCAACGGCACACAGTGACAGAGTATTGTTGGTTTTGCGGCTCCTTGAAATAAATCGGCAAGAGCACATCGCCACCAGGCACATCGACGCGCTGAGCGCTCCCCGCGCCAGCATTCTGAAACTTCGGTTCTTTGGGGAGCTGCACTGTTTGCCAAGGGGCCCATCCCTGGGTGGGCGAACGATAAACAGAGTAGGCTATTCCTCGTGGCCTGACGGTCGCGACACGCTGATCGCGATACCAGACCGTATGTCCAATCCCCAGCAATCGCTGGCTGGCCACGTGCCACTGCGGCGTGAAATCGCAAACTAACGTTTGATCACCAACGCTCAGCAATTCCGGTGCAATGTCGGCACCGGTGGGTAGTTGGTCGGGGCTGCCGTGAAATGTTTGGCGGGCGAAGCTGGCATCGGTCTGGGGAGAAGACCAATTCAATCCGCCATCCAGGGAACGCATCTCGCTCAGCGGTTCAAACAAATCGGAACCACTGAGCTGCAGTTTCTGAAGTGTCATCACCACGCACGGCTGCGTCGAATCGTTGCCTGACATGCCAGCCGGAACAATACCTGCTCGGGCATGTACCCAGCACGTCTGTTGATCAAAACCCGAGTGAGCGACGCTGCGCTCGATGGTAAAAGTCAGAGCAAGTTTGGCTGTGGCTTGCGGCTCCTGACCGACAAGTGAACAGGTCCACAGTGCCAAGCACAAACCGCAATAACTTGCCAAGACTTTCATGGAGCCTGCTCCAACGCACGGTATCTAGCCTCTAACAGCAGCGGAGCGACCGCCACGACGACGATCCGATTCACGCAAACCGATTTTGCGCAAGCGAATTGTATGCGGCGTGATTTCGACTAGCTCGTCATCCTCGATGTACTCCAGCGCAGCTTCTAAAGAGAGCATGCGTGGTGGTTTGAGGATGACGTTCTCATCGGAACCAGCGGCGCGTATGTTGGTGAGCTTCTTCTCGCGGCAGGGATTGACCACCATGTCCGAATCGCGGGCGTTTTCACCGACGATCATCCCTTCGTAGATCTCGTCGCCGGGAGCGACAAACAGATCGCTGCGGTCCTGCAGGCCAAACAGGGCAAACGGAATCGCTTTTCCACTGACCATTGAGACCAACACACCGTTGCTCCGAGCGGGGACCTCTCCCTCGCGAACTTTATAGCCGTTGAAGCGGTGGTGAATGACGGCGGTCCCTTGAGTGGCATTCAGCAAACGAGTCCTCAAGCCGATCAGTCCACGCGCGGGTATGTCGAACTTCAGCAGACAGTAGCTGCCACGCGGCATCATCTCGTCGAGCGTGCCGCGGCGCAGCCCAACCAATTCCATGACTGGCCCCACCTTCTCCTGAGGAACTTCTACATTCAGCGTTTCGAACGGCTCCTGCATCTTGCCGTCGATTTCGCGGAGCACGACGCGCGGCTTACCAACCGATAACTCAAATCCCTCGCGACGCATGGTCTCGATGAGAACAGCCAGGTGCAACACGCCACGACCTCGCACCACATAGCCCTCAGCCCCTTCGATAGGTGACATCCGCAGGGCCACGTTGCGCTCGAGCTCTTTTTCCAGACGCGTTCGCAATTGCCGCGTGGTCACGTACTTTCCCTCGCGACCAACCAACGGAGAGCTGTTGATGCTGAACAGCATTTCGAGCGTTGGTTCGTCGACAATTAGACGCGGCAGGGGACGCAGGTCGCCGCGCGAGCAGATCGTATCGCCGATCTCAACCTCTTCCAGTCCGACGATGGCGGCGATTTCACCGGCCGACGCTTCAGTGACTTCGGTTCTCCCTAGGCGATCGAAGATCGACACCGACGCTATTTGAGCTTGCACCACGCGGCCACCCGACTTGGCCAAATCGATTTGTTGCCCCGCCTTGAGTGTTCCAGCTTGCACACGCCCCACCGCGATCCGTCCCACGTACTCGGACCAATCTAAATTCGTCACCAACAATTGCAGCGGAGCGTCAGGCTCAACTTCCGGGCCAGGGATTTTTTCCAAAACCAAGTCGAGTAGCGGTTCCATCGATGTGGTGCGGACGGTCGGATCGTGGGTGGCATAGCCTTCTTTGGCCGAGGTGAAGATGTAGTCGAAGTGATCCATGTAGTCCTCGCCCCCCAAATCGACCAGCAATTCCAGTGCTTCGTCGACCACATCCAGGGCGCGAGAATCGGGTCGATCGATCTTGTTGATCACCACAATCGGACGCACGCCAGCTTCAAGCGCTTTAGAAAGGACGAACCGGGTTTGGGGCATCGGTCCTTCGGCGGCATCCATCAGCACCAAAGCTCCATCGGCCATGCGGACCACTCGCTCCACTTCGCCACCAAAATCGGCGTGTCCCGGCGTGTCGATGATGTTGATCTTGATCCCTTTGTAAGGGAGCGCAATGTTCTTGCTGAGGATCGTAATTCCGCGTTCTCGCTCCAGGTCGTTGCTGTCCAGGATCTGATGCCCCTGGAGCTGTGAATCACGAAACTGGCCGCTTTGTTTGAGCAGGCAATCGACCAACGACGTCTTGCCGTGGTCAACGTGAGCGATAATGACAATGTTACGGAGGTCGCTTCTGCGCATGCGGGACTGCCTGAGGGATTAATAAAGTGTCGTCCGAATCCTAATCCCTTTATTCTCGCACAGGTAGTCTTGGGCTCATAGGTGTCTTGAAATCATGGGCTTCTTCCAATCATAATTCCCATTCTTCCCAAAAATCCCATGCTCAACGCCCTCCACCACATGGGAATTATGGGAAGCATGATGGGAATTATGGGAAGCATGAGAATTATGTCTCTGACTAATGTGGGTCACTAAATCAAAAGCCCTTGTGAAAAACTGAGGTTTTGAGGATACTACTCGGCCTAACCCCTCAGAAATTGGCTCAACCTACCCATTCACTGTCGAATGGACGACTTAAGGATTGAGCCCGTCGCGATGCGACGAAAGGGAAAACTGAACCGTTTGTTAATTGCTGGAGTTTCGTAGAGTTATGGCTAGATATACTGGTCCCAAGGCCCGCGTCAATCGTCGTCTGAGCATGTTGGTGTATGAAAGCGCTGGAGCCGTTCGCGCTCTCGAACGTCGCGATACACCACCCGGGATGCATCCCCGCGGTCGCCGTACCAGCAACTACGGAACTGCTTTGACCGAAAAGCAGAAAATCAAACATTATTATGGTTTAGGTGAGCGTCAATTGCGGCGCTACTTCGAAGCAGCCAAAAGTGCCAAGGGGAACACGGCACAGAGCTTGCTGTTGATGTGCGAACGCCGTCTGGATAATGTCGTGCGCCGCGCAGGCTTCACCAAAACACGTCCCCAAGCTCGTCAAGGGATCGTCCATGGACACTTCCGCGTCAATGGCGTGAAAGTAACGAAACCTGGTTATATCCTCCGCGCTGGCGATGAAATCGAACTTCGCGGTCGCGAAAATCTGAAAAATCTCTATCGGGGTGTCATTGCCAACAACTCTCCACAACCGCTCGATTGGGTGACCTTTGATTCCGAGGGACTGAAGGCCACGCTCCTGAGTCAGCCCACCGCCACGGATATCAGCATCCCCGTGGACGGTAATATCGTGGTCGAATTCTTGTCGCGCTAATTTATGTCGAGAATTGCTCCGCGATTTGAATGTCGTTGATTGAATGTCGCTGATCGCTCCGCGATCAGTGCTTTAAGGCGATCGGCATAATAGAATTTACCCGTCGTAGCCGAAGTCGCAAGACTTTGGACCAGTCCGACCTAAGTCTTGCGACTTCGGCTAGGTAAATTATATAGTTAAGTTAGTAGCTGCCCCTCGCCTAGGCAGTTGACGCTAGTACGGGTTAGTATCGAGCGCGGAATAACTGTCGTAGCTACGTTCGCCAGAACGTCGACTCCCTGCCGTCTGGCGACGGCAGCTACGCTTAAGTAGCGACAGTTGTTTTCCGCACGATGCTTAGCGCTTTGATCGCAGCGCAACTGGCAACAATGCAATCCAGCATCTGACTGCGGAGCGGTCAGCGACTATGCTATCAGTGCGACTGACTGCGGAGCGGTCAGCGACTTTGCTACTGTTACGTGAGGCAATTTATTGATGCACAGCGATCTAGTCGTTTTAGGTGGCGGGCCCGGTGGCTATGCAGCCGCTTTTTTGGCGGCGGACGAGGGGATGCAAGTTGTCCTTGTCGAATCGGAACCGCGACTGGGAGGGACATGCCTTCTGCGCGGCTGCATCCCATCCAAAGCCCTGTTGCATGTTGCACGGGTCATTTCCGAAGTGGACGAACTGCGCGAGGATTGGGGAGTCAGTTATCCGGCTCCTGCTATCGATATCGATAAAGTTCGCGCCCGCAAAGAAAAGGTGATCTCCACCCTCAGCGGCGGACTGGCGGGACTCGCTAAACGCCGCAACGTGACGATCATCAATGCCAAAGGGGTGTTTGAGAATAGCACGACCCTGAGACTGGAAGGTGAGCACGAGTCGATTCCGGCCGAAAAGCAACTTACGTTTGGCCACTGCATTCTGGCCACGGGTAGTGTTCCAGCCATGCCGCCGAATTTCAACATCGGCAGCGATCGCGTCATGGACTCCACCGGAGCTTTGACTTTGGTCGATATACCGGACAGTTTGCTAGTTGTCGGGGGCGGTTACATTGGACTTGAAATGGGCTCCGTCTACGCCTACTTAGGGACGAAGGTGAGTGTGGTCGAGCTGCTCGATGGACTGCTGATGGGTGCCGATCGCGACTTGGTCAAGCCACTGCACAAGCGTTTGGAAAAACTGTTCGGCAAGCGGATCTACCTAAACACCAAAGTCGGCTCTATGTCCGAGGTCGACAATAAAATTGAAGTCACGTTTGAAGGGCCTGGCAAGTACGGTCACGAACAATTCGACCGAGTGTTGGTCAGCGTCGGTAGGCGGCCCGTCAGTCGCGGTATCGGCCTAGAAAACACTCAAGTTCAACTCGATCAACGTGGTTTCGCGATTTGCGACAATCAACAACGGACCGCCGACCCGCACATTTTTGCCATCGGCGATGTGGCTGGCGAGCCGATGTTGGCACACAAGGCATCGCACGAAGGGAAGGTAGCCGTAGAAGTCTTGCTCGGTGAGGATGTGACCTTCGACAAAGCTGCAATTCCTGCCGTGGTTTTCACCGACCCCGAAATTGCCTGGGCCGGTCTGACCGAAGAAGAAGCCAAGAAGAGCGGCCGCGTGGTTGATGTCGAAGTCTATCCCTGGGCGGCCAGTGGTCGCGCGCAGGCACTGGGCCGGACCGAAGGCTTGACCAAGTGGTTGGTCGACCCCGAAACGCATCGCGTATTGGGTTGCGGTATTGTCGGTGCCGGTGCTGGCGAGTTAATTGCGGAGGCGGTGCTGGCTATCGAGATGGGTTGCGAAGTTCGCGATTTGACTGAGTCGATCCACCCTCACCCGACCCTCAGCGAAACGCTCATGAATGCCGGCGAAGTGCACTTTGGCACTGCCACTGAAATCTACAAACCCAAACGCTAATCGCAAAAACCGTAGCTACCGTCGCCAGACGGTTGGAATTCCACCCAAACGCTAATCGCGAAAACCGTAGTTTCCGTCGCCAGACGGTTGGAGTTCGACGCTCTGGCGAGCGTAGCTACCGTACAGTTTACAACTTTAGAATCGCGGACAGGATCACTATGAAAGCTATGTTGCTGAGCGAGTATAAAAAACTGGAAGTGGTTGACATGCCGCTCCCTGAAGTAGGCCCCGAAGATTTGCTGGTCGAGGTCAAGGCATGTGGCATTTGCGGTAGTGACATTCATGGTTGGGACGGTTCCTCGGGCCGTCGCATTCCGCCACTGGTGATGGGACACGAAGCGGCTGGCGTCGTCAGCCAAATCGGATCGTCCGTCAGCGGCTTTAAAATTGGCGATCGCGTCACTTTTGATTCGACCGTGTCGTGTGGTCGCTGCGCATCGTGTCGCAAGGGTTCGATCAACCTGTGTGAGAACCGACAAGTGCTGGGGGTGTCGTGCAACGAATTTCGTCGTCACGGTGCCTTTGCTGAGTTTGTGGTCGTCCCTCAAAATATTTCCTACAAGCTCCCCGACGATTTGCCGTTCGAACACGCAGCGCTGATCGAAGCGGTTTCGATTGCCGTGCATGCCGCCAACCGCACGCCGGTGAAACTTGGCGATACGGCTGTCGTGGTCGGGAGCGGTATGATCGGACTGCTGGTGGTTCAGGCGATTCGACTGGCTGGCTGCGCTAGCGTTATAGCCGTCGATTTAGAAGATAATAAATTGGAACTGGCTCAGAAGTTGGGTGCCGACGTGGGGCTCAATCCAAAGCATTGTGATGTGGTGGCCGAGGTCAAACGGCTTACTGGCGGCAAGGGTGCCGACGTGTCGCTGGAAGTCGTCGGAGCTACACCCACGGTTAAAATGGCCATCGAGTGCACGCGAAAGGGTGGCGCGATCACCTTGGTCGGAAATCTGGCTCCCAACGTAGAATTGCCCCTGCAGGCGGTAGTGACTCGGGAATTGTCCGTCTTCGGCAGTTGTGCTTCGAATGGCGAGTACCCTGAGTGCATCGAGTATTTGCGACGTGGCGACATTAAGGTCGACGCGTTGATAACAGCCAAAGCATCACTGGACGAGGGACCTAGTTGGTTTGCGCGGCTCTACGCCGGTGAACCCGGTGCTATGAAAGTCGTCCTCCAACCCAATGGCTAGCCCCCCGTACGTCAGGCTGTCCTGCCTGACCAACTGGTGGATTAGTGAGGGAATTGACTCAAGCCTTTTTTGCTCCGCCACTCCAGCAGTGCATCAGGTCGGCAAGAAAGCCTGACGTACGACAGGCCCCAACATCAAAAGAGTGTGCTGATGTACAGTAAAACCGATGTTTTTGATCTGGTGCTCGCTCCCAAACACCCTCAAGCTAGCGGTTCACCGCAATCGTGGCTTGGATAATTGGACAGTTTCGTTCAGAATCTCTGAGACTCTGGGCCTTTCCAAAAAGTTGTGTGGGTGACAGCCCCCTTTTTCAAACATGGGCTAGGCAGTCAACTATGCTTTGAAACAGCCGCTAGATGATCTATTGAAAAGCGATTTATATGGCAGGTGCGAAAACATTGAGCGACGAAGAAGCAGCCGTAGTGGCCGGTGGGCAATTACCAGTTCCAACTGACGCCGACCCAGCCGAGACGGCCGAGTGGTTGAGCTCGCTCGACTATGTACTCAAGAGCAAAGGGGGAGAGCGTGTTAAATACCTGCTCAAGGCGCTGGATACGCGCGCCCGCCGCGAAGGGGTCGACGTGCCGCTGGAGGTCAACACGCCTTATGTCAACACCATCCCGCCTCACAAGCAGCCCCCCTACCCTGGCAATCGGGAACTCGAACGCCGCATCAAGAGTTTGATCCGCTGGAATGCGATGGCGATGGTGACGCGTGGGAACATGAAGCATGATGGCATCGGCGGCCACATCAGCACCTTCGCCTCGAGCGCCACGTTGTATGAAGTCGGATTCAATCACTTCTTCAAAGGGCGTGGAGAGAGTGGTTATGACGGCGACATCATTTACTTCCAGGGTCACGCTTCACCCGGCATGTACTCGCGAGCCTTCATGGAAGGTCGACTCAAGAGCGAGAACTTGGAGAATTTCCGACGCGAACTGCAACCGGTCAGTGGTCTATGCAGCTATCCTCACCCCTGGTTGATGCCCGACTTCTGGGAGTTCCCTACTGTCTCGATGGGCTTGGGGCCGATCATGGCCATCTATCAAGCTCGCTTCAACGAGTACCTGCGCGATCGCGGGATTAAGGACACCTCCAAGCAGCGCGTGTGGGCCTTCCTCGGCGATGGTGAATGCGACGAACCAGAAACGCTCGGTGCGCTCCATTTGGCCGCCCGCGAGAAGCTCGACAATTTGACCTTCGTTGTCAACTGCAACCTGCAACGACTCGACGGTCCTGTCCGTGGCAATAGCAAGATCATCCAAGAGTTGGAAGCGGTCTTCCGTGGCTCGGGTTGGAACGTCATCAAAGTTGTGTGGGGAGGGGACTGGGATGTCCTGCTCGAGAAAGATCAAACGGGCAATCTCGCACAGCGCATGAACGAAGTGGTCGACGGCCAGTATCAAAAATACACCGGCATGCCTGGCTCCTACATTCGCGAACATTTTTTCGGCAAGTACCCTGATGTGGCTGAGTTGGTCGCCAACTACTCCGATGAAAAGCTGGAAAAACTTCGGCGCGGTGGTCATGATCCTGAGAAGGTGTACGCCGCCTACAAAGCGGCAGTCGAGCACAAAGGGCAACCGACCGTTATCTTGGCTAAGACCATCAAGGGGTACGGCTTGGGTGAAGCGGGCGAGGGACGAAATATTGCTCACAATCAGAAGAAACTCAACGAGCAAGAGTTACTCGAATTCCGCAGCCGCTTTGGCGTTCCAATTAGCGATGAAGAAGTGGGGAGCGCTCCGTTTTATCGGCCACCCGAGTCGAGCGTCGAGATCAAGTACTTGAAGGAACGCCGCAAGGCGCTCGGCGGTCCAACCCCCAGTCGCCCCACCGTGCATCCCATTACAGAGGTCCCCACGTTGGAAGAGTATTCCGCGTTCACCGGAGCCAGCAAGGGTGAGATGAGCACCACGATGGGTTTTGTGCGGTTGCTGTCGAAGTTGTGCAAGGATAAGAAGATCGGCAAGCATGTAGTCCCCATTGTCCCGGATGAATCGCGAACGTTTGGCATGGAAGGGATGTTCGCCGAAGTTGGTATTTACGCCCACGCGGGTCAGCTTTACGAGCCGATCGATCGCAAAGGTGGCAACTTGATGTACTACAAAGAAGCCCGCGACGGTCAGATTCTCGAAGAAGGGATCACCGAAGCTGGTTCGATGTCCAGCTTCAATGCGTCGGGGACCGCCTACGCCACCCACGGCGTGAACATGATTCCGTTTTACATCTACTATTCGATGTTCGGCTTCCAGCGTGTGGGGGATCTGATTTGGGCCGCCTCCGACATGCGCGCCAAGGGTTTCTTGCTGGGTGGGACTTCGGGACGCACGACGCTTAACGGCGAAGGGCTGCAACACCAAGATGGCCACAGTCAACTCAACGCCATCGCCTTTCCGTTGATCCGCGCCTACGATCCAGCTTATGCTTACGAGACCACCGTGATCATCATGGATGGATTGAAGAAGCTTTACCAAGAGGGTGAAACAGGCATCTATTACATTTCGGTCGAAAACGAGAATTACGATATGCCCGCCATGCCCGAGGGTGTGGAAGATGGGATCGTGCAGGGGATCTACAAACTTTCCAGCCGCGAAGTGAAGAGTGCCAAGGCGCGGGTGCAGTTGTTCGGCACTGGTCCTATTCTCCGTAGCGTCCTCAAGGCTCAAGAGTTGTTGGCCGACAAGTACAAAATCGCTAGCGACGTGTGGAGTGTCACTAGTTATACGCAATTGCGCCGCGACGCGCAAACTTGCGAACGCTGGAACTTCTTGCATCCCACCGAGAAGCCCAAGCAGAGCTACATCGAGAAGGTCCTCAGCGGAGTCGAAGGGCCCTTTATCGCCGCCAGCGATCATGTGAGGGCAGTCCCCGAACAATTGCTCCGCTACATTCCGGGAGATTATTTTGTGCTCGGCACCGACGGCATGGGACGCAGCGAAACGCGTGCGGCCCTGCGTCGACACTTTGAAGTTGACGCCGAGTCGGTAACACTGGCCGCCCTGCATCGCCTGGCCAAACAAGATGTATTGAAAATGACCGACGTCGCCAAGGCGATCAAGGACCTGGACTACAACCCTGACAAAGTAAATCCGCTGTTCGCATAAGGCGCAAGACTACCTATGGCAATCGAAGTAACACTCCCCGGGCTTGGCGAAGGTATCGATTCAGGCGATGTGCTGGAGCTTTTGGTCAAAGAAGGGGATATCGTCAAAGCCGATCAAGGCTTGATAGAGTTCGAGACTGACAAAGCGACCGTCACCTTGCCCAGTCCCGTAGCTGGAAAAGTAGTCAAGATCTTAGTTTCGCCTGGGGATACCGTTCCCATCGGTGGCGTGGTGGCCCAATTGGAGGCCGCGTTGGGGAGCGCCGCGCCGTCTGCCAGTAAACCGCAGCCTGCACCAGCCGAGAAGCCAGTCAGCCAAGCCCCCCCCGAGCCGGTTCCTGCGGAGGTCGCGCCACCAGCTCCGGTCGCGCAATCCTCCACTCCACAATCCACGCCAGTGCAGCCTCCACCCACGCGACCAGCGCCACAACAACCCGCTCCACA
>JBGSJT010000165.1:0-4839 GCA_041741715.1 Pirellulaceae bacterium
CCACGACATTTGTAATTGTCAGATAAGCAAGCTGCCAATAACTATCGAGTAACAAGCCGTTGACGACGAGCGATTCAAGCTTTGGAACCAAAGCTGCGAATGGCCAGAACGACAATGCTAGAAGCATAGCAATTCCATAGCTGACAAACGCTCCGTCAAACTCACTAGGCTTAGAAAGGCTTGGGATCTAGCCTGCGACGCGGATTCGATTCGTTCATAAACGGAATAGGCGGAGCGTGCCAGGCAAAAAGGACAACGTTTGTTGCGTTTGCAACTGCGGACGTTGTCCAATTGGGCAGGGTTAATTTGAAATAGATTCGGAGGACAATTAACGAGCGAGCTTGCCACTGAATCGCCGTCACCGTAATCGACTTGGCGAAGGAGTCCTTGGTAATAAACGAACAGAAAGGCTTGGCTTCGCGAGATGTCGGCGTTGGCTTCGTCATGCGATTCGAGGTAGGGATGCTCGGACCTCGCCAACATGCGGTAAGGCCAGTTCGCAGGTTCTCGCAATGCGCTCCCGCGAATCAGATCTCTGGCTGCCCAGTCACGGTGACGATTGCCACGAACCGTCGGACTCCAGCGCTGTACTGCGTCCCAAGCGTCGACGTGATTGCTAAAGAACCTGTCTCCGCGATACTGCCCAAAGCTGTCATACAAATCGAGCGGGTATAAAGCAGTCTCCATTTTTGTATCCTTCGTCCTCAGTGTCTTTGCGGCTTCAATACCAGTAGCAGCAATCGCCGCATGAGATTACCTTTGATGCGAAATCCTTGGTAACACCACGCATGAACGAGGTCAACGTGTCATGGCAAAAGTTTCGCAGAAAGCTCAAATAAGCCCGATCGCGCAGCGAATCATGGAACTCGTCAAGGTCCGTGCCGAGGGCAATCAACGCACGTTTGCCACAATGGTGGGCTGCTCCCAGCCCGCTCTGTCAAGAATCCTCAACGGGAAGCAGAATCCCGGACCAAAACTGTTGCAGAAGCTGTCGGCGTTGGACGGCGTCGATGCGGATGACCTTAGATCTCTTGTCACCGACAACGAATTGGCGGCAATTGCGAGAGAAACGTCGGTACCGATCTTGAATTGCCTGATAGATGGCCCACCTCAGGGGCGTCGCTCCCAGATGAAGCCAGAAACCCTTGAGATCGCGACGACGCTTTACCGACCCTCGGTCTATGCCGTGCCAGCCAAGGTCTGTGCTCCGGCATTTAATGATGTCAATGAACGTATGCGCCGTGATGACTACGTCCTGATCGATTCATCCACCGATCGACTACGGGAAAACCTTCAACGGCTCGATGGTAGGCTTTGCGTCGTGTCACTTACTGGCAACGTTGCTGCGGCGATTGGCTTGCGACGCGTATGGCTGGATCAAGAGGCACTAACCCTGAAAACTCGCGCGACCACAAAGGCAAGTCGTGAGAAATCCACTCCCGGCCGACCCGATCAACGAGTCATCGACTTAACGTCATTTCCCGAAGATTTGATGCCCAACAAAGCTGCCATCCAAGAAATCGAGGTCGAGGACATCTTTGGTGTGGCTATCCAACTACTGCGAAACCTGTGAAGGCATCGCCATTGAATGGCCGACAATGCGGCAAAACGCCAAGCGTCGACTCTGCCCCGGATTCATTGGTCAACACAGATACGTGACATCCAGTGGATGCTGCGACCCGCAATCGATCGTCGACATTATCGTGGACGCTGGATTGTCTCCCGATGTGCGCGGAGGGCACGACGACCAAACGCCATTGCATTTGGCTGCGTGGAATGGTTACTCGGCCTTGGTCAGCAAGTTGTTGGATCGCGGTGCCGACATCAGCATCCGTTCGGGAAACATCCACAATAATTCGCCAGCTGGATGGGCCATCGTGGCTGGATCGGCGGATGTTTTCGAGCTACTGATGGACCGGGGTGCCGAAGTCCTAGATTGGTTCGTCGATGACGCTGTTGCGGCGGCGGCAGGCCGCTTCGCCCAGTACAAATGCGTGCCGCAGTCAAATTACGAGCGTATTCTTCGGCGGCTGCGACCCTGATCTCTTGGACGCAATGATAAAGGTGGGGCGCACTGCAAAGGTTCGCGACCGACGCTGGGGATCATGCAGAGCAGTAAGAAAGCCCTACGGCAGCCCGCGGTAACGACGGACGATGACATGCGGTCCAACTCAGCCGGAGCGCGAACACCCTGGTCTGACGATGCTGCCATTGATCCCATCGCTCAGTTCATTCTTGGCTGTATCTAAGAGATCGCAGCAGCCAAGGGGCAAGTGGCTGTTATGAACAGCTCTGCGTTCGGTCTGGTGACCAGATCATCGTAGTCTTCGTCCCGTGTCTTTTCGAAGATGGCAAGGGTGTCGTGGTTGTCAGTGTTGAGGTCAATGACCCGAATCTCGTTCGCGTCGACGACCATCTCCCAAGAAATCTGAAAATTTTCTGGATTTTTTTCTGTCATCAGAATGACTTCAAAAGAGGGTGGAACGTATCCATGTAGTTTCGCTCACGTGAGTTAAACGTCATAGAGGTATTTGATGCTTCACCGTATGAGGTATATTTCGCAGGTGATGACTAGGCTTCGAAGTAGTGGCATTGTGTATACAAAAGCACCTGTTTTCGTAGTGTACATAAATACAAAGTTTTGAGCTAAGTCTTTATGGTGTTTCGGGTTAAGGTCGATTTTACCATAGAGTACAAATTGTAGTCTATTAACTACTTCGTTATCTCTCGTAACGAGAGGGACACAAGGCCCCTCACGTTAGAGAGGGAGAGATAACCAGAAGATACGCGGCCTACCCCGCTTGCTTGGGGGGAAGCATGTTTGTTCACTATTCCGCGACGTGTTGCATTTCGCCGCGACCTTGGTTATCTTTCCGGTACCTCGATGATCCGTGTCTTTGTGATGCGTGGATCGTCTGGATGATTCTTCCAACCCGTGTAAAGACCTCGTCTTAACCAGCAACACACCCGCGAAAGTCCGGGTGGTGATCACCGTTCATTCCTCGTCGGTCACGTGAAAGTTGCTTTCTTGCTGAGGACATTCGTCCTGCAACGCTGACAAGCGGCATTTGATCTTTTGCTGGTCTCGCCAGATAAGTCCATGTTGTCGCACCCCGTGCACGCGACTGCCGGTCACACCGATGTGAGGCGAAGCATGAACTTTACGATTTGCATGACTTGACGCACGCCGAACAGTCGGGAACGATTGCAGTAGCGAAAGTACCAGTTCGGCTTTAACTGAATCCTTGCCGCTGTATCCAATTCCAGGCAATTGACACAGCACGTCACCACGGATTTGGCAGATCAGCTCAAAGCCCTTCCTTGGCTCCCAAATGGGCCCGTGTCGCTAGAGAGTCCAATTTAACGCAATGCCTCTCGAACGCTGTTACACAGGCTGCCATGGGCCTCAAAACGGATCGACGCACGCGGCGAGCCGTGTGCTGCTCACCCCCGGCACCACTCTCAGGCTTCGCGGTCGACATCACAGCGCAAATCGTGGCGGCGTGGTGTTAATTCCATTGCAGTCTGCTTCGCCAGCGAGAGCAGGCTGGCCCGCTTCCTGATACTTAACACCCTTGGTCCCAACTTCAGATGCACCAGTCTGGTATGCGAAAATCCTCTGGTGCGTGTCTTGTACCACCGGCGAAGACTATCTGAGTTGCCACTCACGGTACCTGAGATTGATGCCATCCACCTCCCAAAGACAAGCCATCGATATGCTTCCTTTCAACGCATCACCATGCGCCTCGTATAAGACTCCAATCTGCGGTCAATGACGAAAACTACGGTAGTCCGATAAGGCAGATAAATAGTCCGATAAGCGGTCCGATAAGAATTCCCATCAGTCGAACGGCAAAACCAAAATGTCCCGCTATTTACGGCGTTTTTGTTGAATTTATTTATCGCAAAAAGTGCCCAAAACGGACACCCGCCGCCTCCATTAAAGCCGAGTTGTGAGAAATCGCAACTCGGCTTTTTCATTGGAATTACGTGTTTTCCTGGGCTTTCCAGTGCCACACGCCTTTGATTTGGGTGCCACAATGGGTGCCACAAGGTTGTCGAATGGGTGCCACAAGGTTATTTTTAGAGTCCGAACAGGCTCTTGTGGCACACGTAAGAACAGGGGGGAAGTATGGCTGCGAAAACTCGCTTGGCACGGTCATCCCGCCGTGGATCAGACGGAAAGTTAAGACGCAAAGTCGGCGGTAGGTCGGACGCAAAACCCTTTTACTTCCCGAAGACGGTTTCCGAATCTGAAGTCGAGGACCGAGTTGCGAAGATCTAAAAGGTGTACGAGACCTTTGGTGGTTGGAACGAGCTTTCGACCTTCGTCGCCGAAAACATTCGAATAGCGACCATTCCAATTCCTTTGCCACCCATGGATCGAGATTTTCGGGTCTTCTCCAAGTCGAGTGGCAGAGCCGATTGGGGCGACTGGCGAGAATACCTTGTCCAGACTCTTCCGTTTCTACCTTGGGCGACACTCGCAGAAACCGAAATGAATCCCATTGTTCGTGAGGCGTTGGAGTCCGATGCCGAGCGTGGTCTTGGGGTCGCAGCAGAACGTTTGAGTCAATTCACGTCGCAGACTGCGAGTCAAGTTCGAGCGATAGCCTCGAAGAGTTGGCGACTCTCGTACGACATGCTGGTATGCCAGAGAAGCTTTGGATCATTTGGTGTTTGAACAATTCACAAGGTGCGAAAAAGCACCGACCGACTGCGGCGAATGATCTGTGCAGGAACCATCAAGATGCGATCTCGAAACGTGGTGAAGTCCATGTGCAACAGTTTTGACTTCATCGCCGATTGCTCTGCTTTCTGATCAGCCTTACCCACTGG
>JBGSJT010000166.1:0-15033 GCA_041741715.1 Pirellulaceae bacterium
CGCCAATAGTGTCGCTGAAGACGCCACGGTCGGTACGGCTGTGGGGATAACCGTTGCAGCCAGCGACGCCGATGCGACCAATAACTCAATTACCTACACCCTTGACGATGACGCCGGTGGGCTGTTTGCCATCGACGCAACTACGGGTGTTGTGACAGTCAACGGTGCACTGGATTATGAGACCGCTACCAGTCACAACATCACCGCTCGGGCTACTAGCAGCGACGGCAGTTTCAACACGCAAAGCTTCACGATCAACGTCACCGACGTCAGCGAGTCGAGCGTCTCGGCTGTAAGCGATAGCGATGCCACCACCAACTTCGTATTGGAGAACACTTCGGTAGGCACGGTAGTAGGTGTCACCGCCTTGGCCACAGACGCCGACGGCAGCGACACGGTCAGCTATTCGCTAGATGACGATGCGGGTGGACTGTTTGCTATCGATGGTTCCACGGGTGTAGTAACGGTCAACGGCGCCATCAACCGGGAAGCGGCCAGTTCCTACAACATTACGGTACGAGCCACCTCGACCGATACCAGCATGACGACTCAAGTCTTTAACATTGCCATTGGCGACGTTGACGAGTTCGACGTGGGTACTGTCAGCGATAGCAACGCAGTCGCCAATAGTGTCGCTGAAGACGCCACGGTCGGTACGGCTGTGGGGATTACCGTTGCAGCCAGCGACGCCGATGCGACCAATAACTCAATTACCTACACCCTTGACGATGACGCTGGGGGATTGTTCGCTATCCATGCGACGACGGGTGTAGTAACTGTCAACGGTGCACTGGATTATGAGACCGCTACCAGTCACAACATCACCGCTCGGGCTACCAGCAGCGATGGCAGCTTCAATACGCAAAGCTTCACGATCAACGTCACCGACGTCAATGAATCGGGCGTGTCGGCCATTAGTGATAGCGATGCCGCCACCAACTTCGTACTGGAAAACACTTCGGTCGGTACGGTGGTGGGCGTCACTGCCGTGGCCACCGACGCCGATGGTACCGACACGGTCAGCTATTCGCTGGATGATGATGCGGGTGGACTGTTTGCTATTCATGCCACCACCGGCGTGGTAACCGTCAATGGAGCCATCGATCGCGAGGCGGCCAGTTCCTACAACATTACCGTACGAGCCACTTCGACCGATACCAGCACGACCACGCAAGGCTTTAACATTGCCATTTGCGACGTCGATGAATTCGACGTAGGCACAGTCAGCGATAGCAATGCTGCTGCCAACACGGTAGCGGAAAACGCTGGCGTAGGTACGGCAGTCGGTATTACCGCGGTAGCCAGCGACAACGATGCGACTACAAATACGATTACCTATACCTTGGATGACGATGCCGGTGGGCTGTTTGCCATCGATGCCACTACGGGTGTAGTGACGGTCAATGGTGCACTGGATTACGAAACAGCTACCAGCCACAACATCACGGTCCGAGCTACCAGCAGTGATACTAGCTTTACCACTCAAGGCTTTACGATCAATGTTACCGATGTCAATGAGTTTACGGTCAGTGCGATCAGTGACAGCAATGCAGCCGTCAATTCGGTCGCCGAAGATGCTGCCAACGGTGTTTTAGTAGGCTTGACGGCGTTGGCAAGTGACGCCGACGGTACAAACAATACCATAACTTACAGTTTGGATGATGATGCCTCGGGTCGGTTCGCCATCGACAGCTCGACGGGCATCGTGACGCTCGCAGACAGTTCACTGATCGACTTCGAAACGTCTGCCAGCCATAACATTATCGTTCGGGCTGATTCCTCGGACGGCTCGTTCCAGACTCAAGTCTTCACAATTTCCGTTTTAGACAGGAACGATGCCCCGATCATCACGAGCAACGGCGGGGGCTCAATCGCTTTCGTTAATGTAGCTGAGGGGTCCTTGGTTGCGACGACCGTGGTTGCCCAGGACGCTGACCTACCCGGAGACGTTTTAACTTTCTCCATCATCGGTGGTGCTGATGCTGGATGGTTTGATATTGACTCCAGCAGCGGGCAATTGCGATTCAAGGTAGCACCCAATTTTGAAGTCCCACAAGATGCCAATGGGGACGGAATACACGACGTTATCGTGCGTGTGGTAGATGGGCGAGGGGGAATCGATGAACAGACGATCCACGTGACCGTCACAAATGTCAATGATACCCCCATATCTGGTGTGGACCGCGACTTCCAGACCGATCAGCTGTCTAGCTTAACCGTTAGTAGCCCTAGTCTTTTGGCCAACGATTTTGATGAAGATGGCGACCCGCTTACCGCGGTGCTGGTAGCTAACGCTCAGCACGGCAGTTTGACATTGAATGCCGATGGGTCCTTCGTCTACACCCCCAACGCTGGCTTTTCGGGCACAGACCAGTTTCAGTATGCGGCCAGCGACGGAACCATGCTCAGTGCGCCAGTGACGATCAAGATTACAGTCACTTTGGTCGCTACGAGTACTCCAGCCAGTGCACCGATCAAGAGTGCGAGTGACGTTGAAAAGAGCCCACCAGCGAATAGTCAAGATATGACCCAGGTCATAAGCGTTGTTGCGCCGAGTGCTGCTGTGGCGCCGGCCGCCGTAACGACCAACGCAGCGACTGCAACGCTGAGCTCTGTCCTTGGTATTGCCTCTGTGCCATCGGAGCTATTAGGTTCGCGCGATAGGTCCGAACGTGCCGAACAGCCCGGACGATCAGAATTGTCGTTTGCCATAAACGTGCTTGAGGATTCCATACGCAGCACGACTCGTAAACTTGTCGAATCAGCAGCGAGACCGATCCATTACACTGCGTTTGGTCTCATCGCCGATACGGTCCTAACACTAGCCTTCGATTCTTCAGACGGCGGCGACGATGGCACGACATGGCAAAAAGAACTCGCAGCACGACAACTGATTGTTGGCTCTGCGGCAGCAGTAACGACTTCGTTGTCCGTTGGTTACGTCGTCTGGATGTTGCGTGGCGGCACTCTCGTTGCCAGCTTCATGTCATCGATTCCCGCGTGGTGTTCGTTTGATCCATTGCCCATCGTCGACTCCTTCGAGAATGCGCATGCTAACAAAGGCCGCTCGCCGGTCGATGAGAGTTTAGCACAAATTGCTGGACCACATTCTTCAACAACAAATACAGATTCATGAAGAAACTTTCAGCCACAGTTCGCATCGTGATTAGCCTAGTTTGCTTGTCCGTCAGCAGTCTATTGATTGCCGGGGCAATCGGCTTGCTGCCCGATCCAAAAGTCGAAATGATGAACGGGCGGATGCATTTTAGCGAAGCTTTGGCTCTTAGCTTTGCAGCCATGGCGACGGAGATCGATCAGGACGCGATACAAGAATTTTTCGTCGCAGTGGCAGAACGCAATCCTGACGTACTGTCCATCGCCTTACGGAGATATGACGGTCCCATTTTGTTGGAGGTGGGTGAGCACAGCGCTGACTGGATACCGATCGAGAGCCAGCAATCGACACTGACACAGATTGCCGTTCCGGTGAAGGCTGGGAACGAAACGTGGGGGTTGATCGAGATTCGTTTTCAAGCTCCGGATGCGCAAGGTTTCCTGGGAAGTAGCATACCGTTGGAATTCGTACTGCCAACTTTCATGGCAGTATCGCTATTTTTCGTCTACTATTTCTATCTTCATCGAGTGCTGAGGCAGCTCAATCCCTCGAAGGTCATTCCTGGACGGGTGCGTGAAGCATTTGATTCCCTGGCAGAAGGCATACTTGTCCTCGACAGACACGATCGCGTGGTATTGGCCAACCGCGCTTTCGAACGAACTTCGGGGCGCAGTACCGAAGAACTGATGGGTCACAGCGTGAATGAACTACCGTTTGTACGAAGAGGTGAGTCTACGGATGAAGCGTTTCCCTGGCAACAAACTAAAACTACGCAGATGCTCGCGCGCGGTAGCTTATTGGGGTTTGGGGATGCGGATACGACCTTCTCTGTAAGTGCAGCCCCGATCGTGAACGAACAGGGTGATCCTCGAGGGATTCTCGCCAGCTTTGAAGACGTAACACAACTCGAGAAGAAAAAGAACGAACTGGGAGAGCTTGTCAAACACTTGCATCAATCCAGCGCGGCGATCCAGAGACAGAATCGAGATTTGGAGCAACTTGCCAATCATGACCCGCTGACCGGCTGCAAGAATCGCCGATCGTTTTTCGATAACTTTCATACGCTCTGGCTGGCAGCTAAACGCTATGAGATGCCTATTTCTGCGATCATGATTGATATCGATCATTTCAAATCGATCAATGACACGTATGGTCACAGCGTGGGTGATGACGTACTGCGTGTCGTTTCCTCCACACTACAATCACCACTGCGCGAGTCCGATATTTTGTGTCGCTACGGTGGCGAGGAATTCGCAGTAGTGCTACCAAACACCGATATCGACCAGGCGGTCGTTGTGGCCGAGCGCCTGCGTAGTGCTATCTCGCAAGCACAAATGCCCGTAGCCAAGTTAAAAGTGACAGCCAGTTTGGGCGTGTCTGCCATTAGCGAGGCGACTCTGGATCCACAGGAAATGCTTGACCAAGCAGATAAAGGCCTCTATGTGGCCAAGCGTCAGGGGCGGGATCAAGTCATTCGTTGGGGGGACATACCCGCAGAGATCCGCGAGTTGGTGTCAGACCTGAAGGATTCGGATCCAGCGACTTTGAGTTCACCTACTGCTCAAGTCAATCCCAAGCCGGCCAAAGAGGCAATTCCCTATCATGCTGTGTCCGCCTTGTTGTCTGCCCTGGCTTATCGCGATCAAAAGACGGCTGCCCACAGTCGACGCGTGGCAGACTTGTGTGTGGCCGCGGCTGAGGGATTGCTCTCGTTAAGCGATTGTTATGCACTCGAAATGGCCGCGCTCCTGCATGATATTGGCAAAATAGGTGTTCCCGACGCAATCCTCTTGAAACCCGGCAAACTGACAATGGACGAGTGGGAGGTCATGAAGACCCATACTCGAGTCGGTGGCGAGATCGTACGCTCGTCGTTCGGCTCACCTGCACTTACCGATATGGTCAAGGGCTATCACACTCGATTCGATGAGCCAACGGCGACAAACGAACAGGGGAAATGCACCATTTCAGTGGGCGCGCGAATTCTGGCCATCGCCGATGCCTATGACTCGATGACGACTGACCATCGGTATCGAACTGGAAAGACTAATGACGAAGCCACGGCAGAGCTGAGAAAGAATGCCGGTTCTCAGTTTGATCCAGAGTTGGTCGAACGCTTTATCAGAATCGTCGCGGATCGGGCGCGTGTCGTTGAATCGCCCTACCACGAGCAATCGACTGACATTGCACTTTCGATTGGCGCTCAAATGGAGGGCTTGGTAGCAGCACTCGATAGCCAAGACCTGCAGGAAATGGCGACTCTGGCCGGGCGCCTGAAGTCTACGGCCTCGGCGCTGTCTGCTGAAGAGATTTCGCAGAAGGCCGGTGAGCTCGAATTGACGCTTCAAGCCAATGACGATTTTGTCGGCGCGATGCAGACAGCTTCCGAATTGTTAGACCTCTGTCGTTCAACTCAGGTCGCCTTGCTTCAACACCCAGAAATGTTCACACGGCAACCGTGAGTAACGTGGCCCCTCTCAGTTATGTAAACAAGATTTGAGTTTGTTCGCCCGCAGCCATTGCGTAGAACTGGCCAACCGTCAGAACATCATCGACTTGATCGCATAGATCTTCGCGTTTGAGGTCGAACATATCCATGGCAAGTTTGCAGGCGAAGATCTTGCCACCGGAATCTGAGATCATCTCCAGGAACTCTCCCACGGGTGGGATGTCGAGCTTCTCCATCTTCTTTTTCATGAGAAAAGTGGCGAAACCGGAAACTCCTGGAATCGCGCCCATCCATGTCGGAAATGGCAAGGTCATCGGCAGCCCCAACATGGGCATCGCCATATTCAGTGCTGAGTTGCCGACCGTTGATACCTTCAACGAGTTCATGGTCTTCTTGACGAGGCTATTCAGCCCGAAAAAAGTGAAGAACATCGATGCTTCAATGCCTTCCATTCTCGCACCGTTTGCCATGATCAGCCCAGGATAAACTGAATCCAATGAGCCTCGACTGACAACAATCATTACCTTCTTCAACGGCGGATTTGATTCCAAGTTCATGCTTTCGTGCTCCACGATAAAACTGACGTACGCGACGTCTCATTCGCATTGTTAAATACAGCCCACAGGCTTGAGAATGCCCGCGATCTTCGAGGCTTTCTTGAGAGGTCCACCTGGGAAAAGTTCGTAGAATTGCTTGATCGTGGTGACTCCGCTCTTGCCAATACCGCGTATGGTGAGTGCCACTCCCTTGGATTGTTGTTCTCGCAGGAAGTGAATCAGCTTCAGATGGGCCTCTGTCAGCGGGCCTACCCCTTCTTCTTCAGCAATGGCGATCGCGATCGACTCATCCCATTGCTTCGGGTCTAGCAAATAGCCCTCTTCGTTGACTTCGATTTCCCGGCCTGCAATTTGCTTATTCAAGATGTTTCTCCTTTGGCTACTTTGGGTTTTACCGTTTTGTTCCTAGTGATTCCTGGTATCCAGCGGGCAGGTAGCAAAGCGTTCCAATATATCCACCGAAACGCCAACTTGCCCCAATGGTTGAGTCGACTCTCTGTAAGTAGGCTCATAGGCCCAAAGCGAAATGGGAAACGGCCTGAGTGTGGATCAAACTCATAGCTGAAATCGATCAACAGCGCCTTTCCGAAGCCTGATTCGATGAAGCAATTCGAATGCCCGTCGAATTCTTCTTTCAGTGGTTTTCCCTGGGTATAAAGCACAACATTATCTGCCAGTGTTTCGGCCTCGAAGTGGGCTACCGACCCGGCTTTGGAAGCTGGCAGGTTAGTCGCATCTCCTATGACGAAGATGTTCGGGTGCGTCAGCGACTGCAGCGTATGCTTGTGAGTTGCGACAAAATCAAGGTCATCACCCATCGATGAGCGTCTCACGACTTCGTCACCCATATTCGTAGGCGTCGTCACGAGAACGTCATAGGGCACTTCGCGGCCGTCATAACAGATCAGCTTGCGTTCGTCAGCATCAATGCGTTCCGCCGCAAAATCGGTGACTAAATGAATTCCCTTGTCGTTGAGCAAATGCCCGAGTGTACGAGACGCTTCCGGCTTGGTAAACGCACCTGAGAGCGGCGTGACGTAGGTGATTTCAACGTCCGAACGCATGCCGCGTTTTTGGAAATGCCAGTCTGCCAGGAAACAGAATTCCAGCGGTGCCACTGGGCACTTAATAGGCATTTCGTTGACGTGGACAACCAGTTTCCCACCCTTCCAAGACGCCAAGTGATCTCTTAGTTTCCTCGCACCATCAAGCGTATAAAAATCGAATATATCTTTCTGCCAGCCGGAATCGAGCATCCCCGGAGTCTCTTCGGGGGCGATGCGGCAACCGGTCGCAAGAATCATGATATCGAAATGGTGCGAACCTCCAGACTTGCATTCCACTCGTTTCTCGTTAGGGTCAATTCTCGTGATCTCGTCGCGAACAAAATCTACCCCGCGAGGAATATACTTTGCCGTAGGGCGCAGAAGCTGAGATTCTTTGTACATTCCGAAAGGTAGGAACAATAATCCAGGCTGATACAAATGCTGATCCTGCCGATCGAGGATTGTGATCTGCCAGTCCTCGCGCCCCAACCGCCGTCGAAGGTGGTTGGCCATCATAATACCCGAAGTACCAGCACCGAGAATCAATAGTTTCTTTTTCATGATTTCTGAACTCGACAGGTACTCAGGCCCAAGGGACAGTAGGCAGGACAAAAGCCGATGATCCCCGTCAGCAAGGGAACCAAGCCAATGTATCCCCACGGTGTCTGCGGCCCAACGAAAACGAGCGCCAATAGCCCAAGGCCTGCGACAATTCGCACGACTCGGTCGACATTTCCAAGATTGCGGTTAAGCATGTTACTTTACTCACCAAAGTGTTTTTCGATGCGTTTAAAACGCTATACCGTTGCCAAAACTAGCAGGCACAGTCCCCTGTGCCGTCCGCCCCATTGCAAAACCCTTGGTTTCATTTGGCTACGGCACACGGAGTGTGCCTGCTACTTTGCTTCGCTAAAGGGTATTGCGTTTAAAAGGGTAGAGCCACCTACAGAAGAAAGGTTACAATGGTTCTGAGCCAAATCGAGAAATTCGAGCAATCAAAGGGGTCAGGCCTCTTTGATTCCCGCTGACCCCTTTGATTCCCGAAGGTGGTTGGCCATCATAATACCCGAAGTACCAGCATCGAGAATCAATAGTTTCTTTTTCATGATTTCTGAAAAGCAGAGGCATGGAACGATGTCGAGAAGGGGGCACAGTATGTTTGGGAGGAGCTGAAGAAGGTCTTTCAAAATACCTCTAGCGAATTCTAGACGCAGCAGTAAGCCGGAGCAGTTCGTGGTAGCTGTTGCTCCAAGATGCAAGGCTCGTCAGAGCGTGCGTGCATTGGTCAACACAACTTTTCCATGATCAACACCGGATTCGACGCGACGATGGGCGTCGACGGCTTGTTCGAATGGGAATTGGCTATCAATGGTGACCTGCAATTTACCGAGCCCGTAGAGCCGAATCAGTTCTCGGAGATCGTCGCCCGAGGGTACGGCAAGCATGACTTGACCGGACTTCGAGAGTGGCCAAGTTAGGATGGTGACCAACATTCCTTCGATGTTAGGCTCCGTCGAGACGAAATGCCCACCATCTTTCAATACGGCGCGTGCATTGAGGTAGTGGGCTTTTCCGGCGACGTCGAAGATGATGTCCCAGCGTTCCGTGGATTTCGTGAAGTCGTCCTCTTCATAATCGTAAAAGTGATCGGCTCCAAGCGACATGCAAAACTCGCGGTTGTGAGCGCTGGCGATGGCGTCAACGTGACAACCGTAGGCCTTGGCGAGTTGAACTGCGAACATTCCGACACCGCCACTGGCACCGTTGATGAGCACGGACTGGCCGCTTTCTAGTTTTCCGTGATTGCGCAATGACTGCAGCGCCGTCGTGCCAGCTAATGGGATCGCAGCCGCTTCTTCCATCGGCATCGATTCGGGTATCTTGGCCGCCGAAGCAACGGCGCAAACTGCATAGTCCGCCAATGCACCGCCGCGCGTACGATCCAGAAACGCCATCACCCGGTCGCCTTCCACGAACCCGCATCCACTGTCCGTCTCGACGACGATGCCCGCCACGTCGTAGCCAGGAACTCTTGGAAAACCGAACGGAATGATTCCCTTCAAATCGCCACGACGAAACCTGTAGTCGATCGGATTCACACTGGAAGCCGCCACCTCGATCAACAATTGTCCGGGCAAACGGCGTGGAACAGGATGATCGGCAACGTGCAGAACGCTTGCTTCGCCATAGTGATCGTACTCTATGGCGCGCATCGTTGGACCGATGGGGGCACGATGGGAACTGGGAGTTACTAGCGTGCTTGAATTCATATTCAGCCTCATTGATTTTTAAAAAAGTAAAAATGGTTGTCGAGCGGAATTGCCAGTCGACGCTCTGATGCGATGATTGTGTTTGACAGCCGCAATTCTCATGCCGATTGCTGAGGCAGACAACTGAGATTGGTTTGTTGGTTCCAGCATAATTTCTCTTCGATTGCCGGAATGTGTTCGTTCCCTGCGCTTAGAAATTACAATGCTACCAAGTTTGCGGTCGAAGGTTTGTCGGAAGCACTTTGGCAAAAAGTGGAACCACTTGGTATCAAGATCATGCTGGTTGAAGCGAGCGGCTTTCGAACGCATTGGGCTGGACGCTCAGCTAAAGAAACGGAGCATCATATCGCAGACGATACCAGGACGGCTTATAAGAACATTCGTCAACTGCGAGCTATCTCAGGCAATCAAGACGGTGATTCGGAATCCAATCATCTGTTGAGCTTGAAGCGGCATTGCAAATGAGCAATTATCGATCACTCAACTTCGTCGATTTCGCCTGTCTCGATCAGCTCATTCCGCTCGTCGACAGTCAGTTGCCACCGGCCGATTTCATCGGCGCTGTCTTCATTTTCGCTGGCTTCCTGGGTGGGCCAAAGTATGCAGTCGCCGTCAGTGGATTGAAGCCAGAGATAGGCATTGTCGCCAGAGCTTATTTTCGCGGATACGATCTCTTCGATTTTCGTAGTCATGCGTTCCTCTGTACACTAAGTTGAAAATTGTGCTCTCGTATCAATTCTTGCACGGGGTGGATCCTGACAAACGGGGGTTCCATACTGAAAGCCGACCAACGAATCACGCGCTGTGTCTCGTTGGCCGGAAAACTATCAAAGCGCTCGACGGAAAACGCAAATTGCGCGCCAGCAAGCTAACGAGTGACCGTAACGGATCAGCTAAAACGTCGCGATCCGAAGCGTCGCATTGGAGTGGCATAGTATCGAGGTGTTGCGACTGTGTAACTCAGGGTTGGGTAACTGCTATCCACACACATTTTGTCATTTCCATTTCCCTTCACTTGAGAAGTGAATCGACCCGGCTGCGCTGTCTATTCCTTGGGTAGCAAGACAGTATCGATGATATGAATCACGCCGTTCGTGCACTTGATTTCAGTGCCGACAACATGCGCCTTGTTCACCATTACTTTGCCGTCCTTGACCTCCACCATCAATTCGCGACCTTCGACCGTCATGATCTCCTTCATCTTGGCGACATCAGCGGCGAGCAATTCCTTGGCCACGACGTGATACGTCAAGATCCGGGCTAGCTTCTTTTGGTTAGCTGGTTTCAGCAGGTCTTCGAGCGTCCCCTTAGGCAGTTTTGAAAAAGCTTCATCGGAGGGTGCAAAGACCGTAAAGGGCCCTTTGCCCTCGAGTGTCTTTACTAGATCGGCCGCCTTGAGTGCCGTCACCAGCGTTTTGAAGTCTTCGGCCGCGATGGCCGTCTCCACAATATTCACAGGCTTCTTTTCAACTTTTGACGACGCAGGCTTCGCCTTCGTTTGGGTTGCCTGTCCGTAACTGGTTCCAATTGTTACCATTCCAATGCACGCAACCAGTGGCAGCAACGTCTTTAGACTTCTCATTTTCAATCCCTTTTTCGTGTGATTCGGACTATATATTGTTCGAGCAGAATTGTCAGCACATCATTGCCGCGGACATTGATTCGTCGAGAATTCATGCTCTTTGCACACTCCGAACGAATGTTGGGAGTGTCTGGTAAGAAGGTTAGCGTTAGGGCCCAATTCTAAGTATCGAGTAATCGACTAAAACGCCCTAATGGATTTCGCCACTCAGGCAATCGAGTAAACTGACTACTTCAATTTCGTTTACGACAGCCCCTACACCTGGCGAATGCCGAGCCAACGTGCTTCGCGACGCTCAGCCCATGTATGGACCGTCCCTCGCAAACAGACCGCGTTATGGTCGCCAGTAACAGAAATATGCGAGGCGTTTACCTCGCCATTGCGGTTCAATGATTCAGCTACTTCCTCGCAAATTTCGTTGGCATGCGTTTTAGATGTCAACACGATAGTCATTGTCACACCGAAGCCAGTTTGAAAACATCGAGTCATCCTTGACAATTGCCTGGCGGAATCAATCAACTGATCGCGATTCGTAGGCTTCCAGCCTGTCATGACAAGTCTTACTCGTCGACTTTTCTAAACATCGTCAAGACTTTCGGCTGCTTCGTGGACGCGGCCGAAACTCTTGGCGGTTTGTCGATTTAGTCGCTCAACGGCAATACCGTTAAGGTAGTGGAAGTTGCTAAACCTCCCCTGCGCTGGGATCTTTAGCAAAATCCACTACGTTGAATTGGTCCGTTAAACGAAAACACCACGCACGCAGACTAAATCGACAAACTGTTGACGAGTTCCGCTACAAAATGATTCACAGCGTTCCAGGCCGGGCCTAAATACATCCGAAACGCAAATTGGAAATCACGCCTGGATTCGGCCTCCGACCAACTCAATCCCAACTTATTGCCTTGAAAACGGACCCAGTTGTTCTGCAACAGTCACCAGAATTTTCTGCAACTCTTCAAAACGTGCGGGTTTGACAAGATGATACGTGAAGCCTGCCTGCTCGGAGTTCTGTCGGTCTGAATCCTGACCATAGCCCGTCAACGCTACCAACACGACCTGCTTCAGTTCGGGATGCTGTCGGATTTGCCTCGCCACCTCATGACCGTTCAGACCTGGCAAACCAATATCCAGCAATGCAACGTCGGGACAATATTCGATTGCCGCCTGAACGGCCAACAATCCATCGTGAGCTGTTTTCACGTCATGTCCAGACACGCGCAGCAGCATGGAGAAACTCATAGCCGTGTCGACGTTGTCATCGACAACCAGGACCCTTAGTGGACGCACACTTTGCTCTACTGTTTCAACGACCGGCGATTCTGATCTTTCTTCCTCGGCGATGGGCAAGCGCAAAATAAACTCGCTGCCTTGTTTCAATGTGCTTTGCACCTCGACGCTTCCTCCGTGTAGTTCCGTCAGCTGCTGGACAAGTGCCAGTCCGATTCCCAAACCACCCTGCGAACGGTCCATCGTGCGATCCGCCTGAGTAAACAGATCAAAAATGCACGGAAGCAGTTCCGCTGTGATGCCAACACCAGTGTCACGAATTCGCAGCACACACTCCTGACCTTCTTTTTCAACCGTTAGCCAGATCTTGCCTGCTTCGTCGGTGTACTTTGCGGCATTCGTCAGCAGGTTGACGATCACTTGTTCCAGACGTGCCGCGTCCGCGTTCAGCCAGATGGGCTCGGACGGAAGTGAAACGCTGAACTCATGACGACGCTTCTTTATCAATGGGCGAGCCGTCTCGATGGCACCTTCAACGATGTCGCCGACTCTAACCAGGAGCCGGCGAAGCTGAACCATCCCCGTAGTAATGCGGGAGACTTCCAGTAGATCGTCTACCAGATGTTGCAATTGAGCCATCTGTCGCTCGATGATCGCGCGTGACTGACGCTGCACGGGACTCTCAGTTTCTTTTTGCAGTCTCAGCATTTGGATGGCATTTGCGATCGGTGCCAGCGGACTCCGTAGTTCGTGACTCAGCATCGCCAGAAACTCATCCTTGCGTCGATGCAAATCGGACAATTCCGCCGCCTGATTCTGCATCTGTTTTGCTAGCCGACTCCGTTCGGTTATATCACGAGCGGCTGCAAAGACGCCCTGCAACTTTCGATCACGATCATGGAAAGTTGTGGCGTTGTACGACACGACGGTTTCCCGACCATCTCTCGCAAGTGCCGTCAGCTCGTAGTCAGTGACCTTGCCTTCCGCCAGAACCAGCTTGATCCCCGCTTCGGCTCGTTCGGGATCGGTAAAGTAATTCTTGAAAGGCGCACCGATCAACTCATCCCGCGTGCATCCGGTGAGCCATTCCATCTGTTTGTTCACATCGCTGATAATGCCACGAGGATCCGTGGTCATCAGGGCGTCGATATTCGATTCAATCAGAGATCGTGTGTAGAAAATCTGGTCTCGAACACGCTGATCCAGCAACATGCGTTCGGCTTCCACTTGCTTGCGGGCCGTATTGTCGGTGCCGATCAGCAGATAGCCGATGATGTCATTCTGGTCGTCGCGTAACGCCGTGACAGAGACCACGGCCGGGAAGCGACTGCCGTCTTTGCGGATGTAGGTCAATTCGTAGATATCTTCGATTCCTCGTGATGCCTTAAACACGAGCGCCTCAAAGCCAGGTGTGATTGTGGTGTCGAGTTCAACGCTCAGCGATTTAGCCCTCGCGACAACTTCCTGGGGATCCGAGATGTCAGCTGGCGTGATTTTATTCATGACCTCTGCAGCCGTGTATCCCAACATCCGTTCCGCACCGACGTTGAAGATCTGGATGACGCCCTTCGCATCCGTGGCAATGCTTGAAAAATTCTCGCTGTTGAAGATGGCACTCTGCAATGCACCGGCTTTGAGGAGCGCGGCTTCCGCTTGCTTGCGTTCAGTAATGTCGCGCGCCGCAGCAAAAACGCCCACTACGACACCCTGCGAATCCCGATACACGGAGGCGTTATAGAGAACGTCTGTCAGCTGTCCAGCGACATGGCGAATCGTGAGCGGATAGTCTGTGACCAATCCCTTGGAGAAGGCTTCCAGATAGCCTTCGCGAGCTTTCTCTGGTGCGGTAAAGTAATTTGAAAAATCCGTGCCGATCAAATTCTCGCGCGGCACGCCAGTGACTTTGATTGAGCCCTCGTTGACGTCCGTGATCTTGCCATCCACACTGATTGTTACCAGGGGGTCGAGCGACGCTTCAATCAGACTTCGAGCATGTTGCGCCGCCGTTCGAACTTTATCGTCGGCCTGTCGCCGGGCCGTGACGTCTTCCATTGCCAGCACCAGCATTTCGCCGTGCTCGCCCGCCTGAAGCTTGCGGGCATTCAAGAGCATCACTCGTCTGCCGATGTCCGGAAACGTGTGTTCGAGTTCGAAATCGTCGAACACAGAACTCGTGGGAACGATGTCTTCCAGCAGTCTTCGCAAGTCCGGAATATCCCATTGACCGTTGCCCAGCTCGTAGATCAGTCGCCCTTCGGTTTCCGCAGGAGAGACGTGGAAGGTCTGATAGAACGCTCGATTCGCGCTCTGTACCCTCAGCGTAGCGTCCAAAATCAGCAGCGGTTCGCGAACAGTATCGACAATGTTCTGCGCGTAGTTCTGAATTTCTTCATCGAGTGGAGTGGAATGTGTCATAGCAGCGTTTTCGGATCCGTTCAATTATTTCGTAAAGGCATAAAAAACTGATGTGAAGTCGTGAGCCCTGCAGCTGACGCGCGACTTTGGCTACGACAGCTATGGTTCTTTCGTTGCTAGGTGTTGCCGAGGGTTGGCCTTCTTCATTCTCACCCTGGCTCTCTATACGCCAGCAGACGAAGTGCATTCACAACGACCAGCAGAGTTGAACCTTCATGCAGAACGACAGCCGCACCCAGTTGAAGTCCAAGTACGGTCGCGGGAACGAGGAAGGCGACCATGCCGAGGCTGAACCACAGGTTTTGCCGAATGATGCGACTCGTTTGACGGCTCAAGCCGACGACGAAAGGGAGATGGTTTAAGTCATCCGCC
>JBGSJT010000167.1:0-5116 GCA_041741715.1 Pirellulaceae bacterium
AGGGCGTCGCCTCGAAATACCTGGCGAGCTACCTGGGATGGAGACGGATGATCGAACGGGATGGAAGCCGCTTCACGCCAGCCCATGCGCTTGCCGAGGCCATTGGTACCTGAGCGGCTACATCAAAGTTGAACAGAGCCATGCGGTTCAGTCTTTTGACGGGACACGATTCGTGGCGGAGTGAGCTGTAATACTTGCACGCTTAGCGCTGTTCGCCAGCAATCTCCCCGTAGCGATAAGTCGCATATTGTCCTGCGCTTTCACGGAACCCAATAGAGTAATGCAAAGCCTGAGATGGCTTATTCTCTACATCAATAAACGCTTGAAACAATCCACCGCAGTCCCGAGTTAATTCATCTATTGTTTCGGACAGAAGTGCCCGACCGATTCCTCTCCGCCGAGCCTCAGGATCAACCCCAATAAAGTGCACCCAACATGTTCGATCACGATAGCCGTCTTCTATGCCAGTCACGCAAACCGCCTTTGGTTCTTCATTTGCAAGAAATACCCTCCAACGTTCAGTTGGAATTTCTGTCGCCAAAGCTTGAAACCGGTTTTCCATCTCTCGCCTCGAACCTACACTCTCGCGGTCCAAGCTTGAATTTTGGCAACGAAGATAAAGGGCGCACAGTTCATCAATGTGGAGCACGTCGCCGCCGACAACATCCACTCGCAGCCTCCTAGCCGGCGCAATGTCCTTCTTGGAAAGAACCATGATGATATTCTCCGAAACCAGATGAAAACAACCGCCTCGAAGGCTATCTTCCCACAGGGTGGCTTTGGACTCTTGCCGCGACACCTTTGTCTCGATAGTTACGCTTTCGGATCTCCATGGCGCGTTCTTGATGTAGTCGAGCATCGTCCTCACTATGTTAGCCTCTGCTTCCGCCCCAGCGCAGAGAGTAGGGCACCAAATCGTTATCCCTTGGTGCGGGCGTTCTAACGCGTTCATCCGCGCTACAACTAGACCTTGATTCCGTGCAACGAGCTTGCGCAGAATAGCGGGCTCAAACCCGCACACCTGGCGAGTGATTTTTTCGCGCAGTTCATCTGGCGTGCCGTTAGGCCCATCCAACGCGAACCAATCTTCGAAATTACTTGGGCCAAGTTCAGTCACACTAATGTCAGTAGTGCCTACGCCAGACATGACATCCTCCGGCCGTTGTGGACCTGCATTGGTCACGTGATGCTAGCGGAGCATAGAACGCCGCGAGGTATCGCTCGGGCCAGTCCGCATGAGCAGATAGGTTCAGACCGCATCTGTCCCCACGATGGGATCTGCCCAACCATTAACCAACAGAGTCACGCGTGGGGATTGGGAGCTTAGAGCTGAAAATGGCGTGATACAGTGAGGAATGCTGCCTTCGAAAAGCACAGTTCGCCCAACTCGAAATGGCACATATAGGCCATCCATTTTCAGCGCTGGGTCAACGGCGGACCACGGAGCAGGCTTGAAGAGCAGGGCGTCCGGCTTCCACGCAGGCGATTCAGGAAGCACGAAGAATGTTCCACCCTCGTTCATTCCTTCGCTTGGCCCCAAGTAAAGGACAGACCCAAATATCGGGCAGCGCGTGCGGCCCGTCTCTTTTCTCAATTTTTCGTCATTGTCAACGTGGATTAGCACTTTATCGTCGTGTCGTGATGTTAGGGTAGTCCAAATTTCAAGCGAACCAACCGTTTCCTGGAACAGTTGTCTTGCTTCCGTGAGGACGCTGCTGCAATAGCGCCGAAGTAATCTGGCTATCGCAGGATCAACGCAGCCATTTAGGGCTTCGGCTGCAGCCGCGTCGCTTGCAACATCGCGCACAGGGAGGTAGGCTGTACTTGGTTGAAGTTGATGTTCTTCAAAAATTCCGTAAGCGATAGTTCGCAATTTGACATCAAGCAAATTGCTGTAGATGCCTATCTGCATCTTGTTTTGCGGCACTTGAAGTCTCCGTTAGCGAACGTCAGAAGTCTGATGAGCCCATTGACCAGCCCCTACGAAGTGGTCCGGTTGGAATTGACGTGAGACCCTTCCTTCATCCACTCAGGGGAGAGTCCTAGGTTGAAGTCTTGCCCGCTGCCGGTCGTCGCGGCAAGGGCCCGACGGTGGTCGCGGAACTCTTCCGGTGTTCGGTTGGCGAGAGCCGAATGTGGTCGGACGCGATTGTAATCGTCGCGCCAGGCCGCCAGCAGCTCTCGCGACTCGCCGAGTGTCGAGAACAGCGTCTCGTTCAGCAGCTCGTCGCGCAGCCGGGCGTTGAAGCTCTCAATGTAGCCGTTCTCCCACAGCGAGCCCGGCGCGACTGGTCCTCTTTCTCTGGACAAAAGCCGAACATCAGGGTGGACCACTTCAGAGCGGGAGGATCACCTTGACGGCACTGTCTTCTCTGCTACTTTACCCCAGCGAGAGTACATTCTTTTGGTGGGTGACCTGATATGAGCGACGATGACCAGCAGCGGCGTGCTGAATTAGCGAAGAAGATTGAGGCGACGCTGTCTGCATCGGCGAAAAGTGGCGTGGTAGATCCTGCGGCCGTTCGAGCGACAGACCCGCGTTTGGCGGACGTGCTGGACGAATTCGTGCTTTCAAAAAGTTATCGGACTGACCCGCAAACCACAGCGAAGCAAGTTGCCGAAGTTATCGTCGCAAGAGATGCTAACAGCAAGCTCGGACAGCTAATTGGTTCGCTGAAAGATGAGCTCGACAAATAAAACAAAGCTTAAGCGATTGAAGAATGAGTGCGAATGTCCACAGACAGTATTGGAAGCGAAATCTTCCTTTCCGAGATTTGGCGCACTGTACCCGCGATATTTAGAGCGTGCGTACCTGAGACACTGCGCGAGCCGTTTCAATTTCCGCATGTGAGTCGGCTTTGCCGCAATCCTGTCACTGCGCGGATATTCGTACTGACGGGCGAGGCGGCAGATCGCGGTCAATCTCGCTTGATCCCCGATCCGGAACAAGCATGGGCTATCTACAGTAAATTTCGGGCCACAGAGCGTCTTACACTTCTTTTGAACTCTGTCGAAAAGGTTGATCCGCGCCTCTCTGCACTGCAGGGCTCCTTTGCAATCCCATTTGCGTGGAGAAGGGAGGATGTGGTTTGCTCTGTGTCAACAAAAGGCTCGGGGATAGGATTCCACGCAGGGCGGGAAGACGGCTTTGTCCTCCAAGTCAGCGGCTCCAGGCGATGGCGAGTGTGGGGCTCAGATTCTGTTGACGAAGCACAGCGCAGGTATTTGCTCGGAAATGATCAGCAAGAACCACCGGCGGCTCAGCGCCCTCACATCAAGCCTATTATTGACTGCGTCCTTGAACCTGGAGATGTTCTTTACACCCCTGCGATGTTCGCACATGAAGGAGAGACGATTACAGAGTCGGTCTCCTTATCTGTCGCGTGGGCAGGCGTCACGGCTTACCATGTGCTTTCCGCTCTCCGCGACGTCGACCTTATTGAGCTAAACGCTGAAGACGAGCGGGAACTTATGGTCCTGATTCCTGATGTCATTAACGAGAATGAGAGAGTTGACACAACGATACAGTTTCTCGTTGAACGATTTCAATTCCTTGGTGAACGTGGTCCATCTATTTCTGAGATCGTGGCCTATGCTCACCGTCTAGTCGGCGGCCGCGCTTCCTAGTAAGCGAACTACTAGAGTGTAACGAGGTTGTTCGGCGATCTTGGACGGAACCCCTGCGCGATGAAGTAAATCCCCACGAAACACAATAATTCGTCCGGGCTTTGGCTCGACAGCGACCTCGGCCTCTCCGCTTCGGCCGTAGAACAACATTTCGGAGCCCCAGTTTTGGTCCCATGCGAAGTTCGCGAAATACAAGACGGTGATTCCGGCAAGATCCTGAAAATCGCGATGGGTAAATTGGACATCCCCATCACTTATGCAGTATGCGTGTGCCCTTGTCACTTTGAGTGATGACCCACGAAAACATTCGCGTCCGGCTCTCGCGAGCAGCGCAATGATGGGAAACGCCGAAGCGAAATCGGCGGCCGGCGAGAATACCTTTATCCAGTGGCGGAACCGGCGGCTTTCCTGCGTGTCGACGTCGTGATGATAGTAGGGCAGTTGGGTCATCCACCTCAAACAAGATAACTGCTCAGGCACGTCGAGTACGCCGTCGATAGCGAATATGCTTTTTCCCGATAGTCGAATTGTTCTGGTTATGTGCTTCCTTAAATCTCGATCCGCAAAATCGAACAGTCCAAAACCCGCGTACTTCGGATGTTTAGCAGATGTTGCTGCGGAATCCGGTGGAACTAGAAAATTGCCATCAATTGCCGCTTTGAGGATCTCGAATACGGTTCGATTGCCGGGTTGGAATACTTCACCTACGCGCGCCGGTTGCGCGAATGCTCGAAGGACTTCAAGCGCGTTTGCATCTAGATGGAAAGTGGCGCCGAGCACGCCATCCGAGTTTACAAACGCATACTGCAGGTTCTCATGTGGCCACACGATAAGATTGGGATTTAATTGCAATCTGGTATTGGAACTCAGGTCCATCTCGTCAAGTCCTCAAGCGTCGTGCGGTTGGCCATGATCTCGGGCAACTTCACAACTCGCCGATCTTGTGCCAACGAGTTTGGACCTCACGAATAGTTCACATACTGGTACGCCAGCCGGATCCGTTATGTCCAGTCTCTGCTTACCCTAGTTTCGTTGTTGTTCCATTGCGACAAGCCCCATTTGCAGCGTGTCAAGTGGTTGGACCTCTGGAGGACCTCTGGAGGTGCGTAGCCAATCGAGATCTCGATCCACTGCCAAGCTGGTTCTATGTGGCGTGTGTGACCGCTCAAGGCCGTTCAACGCGCGCCTAATGAACAGAAAGAGGAACGGTCGCAATGAGTCAGCCTCCACCGTCACCACTCTCCCTGACTGTCGGCTAACCTACCAAGGACCGGAAGAACTGCAACAGTGTAGTCGCCGAAAGCGCAACGGTCGGTTATGGCCGATTTTGTTGCAGAACTGGCTTGAGAGGGCGGCCGAACCGTGATTCCGTCTGCTGAGATGACAGCCATCGACGGAGTGGTTCGATGATGGGGCGGCGCAAGAATGAGCAGGGTCAGCTGTTCTATGCGTTCGACCTGGAGGCGGTGGTGCCGGACGATCATCAAGT
>JBGSJT010000168.1:0-10029 GCA_041741715.1 Pirellulaceae bacterium
GGCCCGGCTTCCGCCGGGGCCAGGCCCGAAACGGAACGCCCCGCCCTCCGGCATTTTTTAGTAGCTGCCAGTTGTTTCCTCCGCCGAGGCAAGTTCGACGGAAGGAATGTTGCTCAGACCCAAAAGTGCCTCAATGCCAAACTTTTAGCAGTCCAGGCTAGTCCCCTCATGCCGTCTGGCGACAGCAGCTACGTTCACCCCTCATGCCGTCTGGCGACAGCAGCTACGTTCACCCCTCATGCCGTCTGGCGACAGCAGCTACGTTCACCCCCGGTCGTCTGGCGACCGCAGCTACGTTAATGAGCCGTTTGAGAGGTGATAGTATTCTTGTCTGTCGCTCGCCGCTAAATGTGGCAAGGCGTTGAGGTTGCTACTAGCTATGCCCACTCGTATACTCTACTATGGTGGACCACAACACTATCGATCGCTTTTTCATCACCGCGAAATACTTGGAATTCAAGGCTTGAAATTCAAGCCTGAATCTTCCAGGGAGCATCCGCTTGGACACGCTTCAAAAAATTCTATGGATTAGCGCTGCTAGCCCCAGCGACCTCGGAGAAGCTGACCCCAGACTCCCCGAGCAGTTCGGGGCCGACGTTGAGATTGAACAAGTTTCCAGCCCGGTCGAGGCCATCCATCGTTTGTCGCGGGCGATGTATAGCGGCGTCTTTCTCGATGGCAATAATCTTGGTGCTGAAGAGAGTGTCATTCGCTTGTTGCAAAGCGAACGTATCTTGGATGGCATGCCCGATGGCGTGGCTCTGGTCAACGCCGAGATGATCGTTACCTGGGCCAACAAGTGCTTGCGTAATTGGTCCCCGTTGGAAAATCCCCACGGCGCTAACTTCTACGCCACGCTCGGCAATCCGCAAATCATGGGTCCCGACTTCTGCCCCTTTCATACGGCTCTGGCCACCGGTTCGTCCAGTAGCAGCACATTGCAAACCGAAGACAAACGCTACTTCCAAGTCCACGTGGCACCGTTGACCGACGCCGCTACCGACAACGCCGCTTTGGTGGCAACGGTCAGCGATATCACCGCCGAAATCTTGCAGCAACAAAAACTGGCTGCCATCCATCAGGCCGGACAACAACTCACCGACCTAAAGCCCGATGAGATTTTCGCCATGGATACGCAGGCGCGAATCGATCTGCTCAAGGATAACATTCGCCACTACACCGCCGACTTGTTAGATGTCGAAGTAGTCGAGATCCGATTGCTTGAACAATCCAGTGGTAACCTGATGCCACTCCTGAGCGTCGGGATCGATCAGATTGCCGCCGACCGACAGTTGTTCGCCTGTCCCCAGGGGAATGGTGTCACTGGTTACGTCGCCTCCATGGGGAAGAGCTATCTGTGCGAGGACGCGAGCCAAGATCCGCTCTACTTGGAAGCCTTTGAAGGGGCGGCCAGCTCACTTACAGTGCCGCTCATCCTGCATGATCAAACCATCGGCACGATCAATGTCGAAAGCAACAAAGTCCGCGCGTTCGATGCCGCCGACATGCAGTTTCTTGAGATCTTCGCCCGCGACGTGGCTGTGGCCCTCAATACGCTAGAACTACTGGTGGCTCAAAAGAACAACGCCGCCCAGCAAAGCTGCGAAGCCATTCACAGCGCCGTGGCGCTCCCCGTCGATCATATCCTCAATGATGCGGTCAACGTCATCGAGAAATACATCGGTCAAGATCCCGCAGTGGTCGAACGCCTACAACGGATCTTGCAAAACGCCCGCGATATCCGCCGTGTCATTCAGCAAATCGGCCAGCGCATGGCACCTGCCGAAGCCCTACCCGCCGGCTGCACTCAACAGCTTCACGAAAAACTACGTGGCAAACGGATCTTGGTTGTCGATCCAGAATTGCAAGTGCTGTACGAAGCGCACGCTCTGCTAGAAAAATTCGGCTGTATCGTCGAAGCGGCTCACTCCGGCGACGAAGCCGTCAGCATGTATCGCAATAGCCCCAGCGACGCTCCCTATGATGTGGTTATCTCTGCCGTTCACTTGCCCGATTACAGTGGCTATCAACTCATGTTGCGTCTCCAGCCCATGACGCCGGTCGTGCCAATGGCCCTGATGACCGGCTTCGGCTATGACCCCGGGCACTCCATCGTGAAAGCTCGGCAAGCTGGCTTGCACCCCAAGGCACTGCTCTACAAACCGTTCAAGCTCGCACAGTTGTTGACCGTGGTTGAAACTGTCATTGACGCGAAAACCAGTGGAACGGTGTAAGAGCTCAACTTGGATGTTTGACTACCAACCTTGGGCTACTAGCTTCGCCACCTGCGTTGGTAATTGCGGATTCTGGCTCTATTGTTTCAATCGCGTCAACGCTTTGGGACTCCCCCGCCAAACGACCAAGCGATTTGAAAAGCTGTTTGTATTTCTCTGCTTCGCGATACCCTGCCTGATCTTTGCTCTGGACCGCGTTGCACTCACCCACTGGCTCGCTCAATCATCGGCTTGGTGGCCTGAGAGCGCTCCCGTATTCACCCCCTGGGGGATCTTCTGTTTGACCAGCGCCGCAATCCTCGGTCCACCCTGGCTCGAATCGCGACGCTGGATTTGGCCACCAGACAATTTGCTAAGCGCTCAGGCCGAAAGCTTCAATGTCGCCGCCGAGTTGAAACAGCGTGGCCACCGCGCCACCGGCACTCGTCGCACAGACTTGTTGCATAGGTTCCCCGGCAATGAGATCACCTGCCTGGAAGTCAATCGCAAGCAATTGCAATTGCCGCGCCCCATCGCCGGTATCAATGGATTGAAGATCGGTCACATTTCCGATTTGCATTTCACGGGACATTATACGCTCGAGTTCTATCATTTCATTATCGATCAACTGCTGGCGTTGCAGCCCGATTTGATTGTGATTAGCGGCGACATCATCGATTATCCACGCTGTCTTCCCTGGATCGAACCCCTGCTCGGTCGCCTGCACGCTCCACTGGGTTGCACCTACGTCCTCGGCAATCACGACAAACGCATTGTCAACGTGTGCGAAGTAACCCGTCGCCTGGCCACCTTGGGACATTTCGACGCGGGACGGGCTGACCAGTTATTGACGCTTCCCGGTGGTGGCCGTATCTACGTCACCGGCAATGAACGCCCATGGTTCCAGCGTCACGAAGCTAAATTGCTATTGGAACCTTTCGACGGAACTCCCAGCGGAGTATTAGAACCAGACAAGAAGGACGCCAACATTCTGCGACTAGGGCTCAGTCACTCACCCGATCAAATTGTGTGGGCGCGACACAGGAAGCTCGATCTTCTACTTGCAGGACACACACATGGTGGACAAGTTCGCCTACCGGGACTTGGTCCGCTGGTTTCACCCAGTCGTTTTGGATCGCGGTTTGCCTCAGGCGTCTTTTATCGGGCACCCGTACTGATGCACGTCTCGCGCGGTATCTCTGGGACCCATGCCTTCCGCTGGCGCTGCCTCCCCGAAGTCAGCTTGCTCTCGTTGCGTTGCTGACTAGACGCCCCATTAAGCATCGTTCGGGAAGTAACTGTCGTAGCTACGTTCGCCAGAACGTAGACTCCCTGCCGTCTGGCGACGGCAGCTACGATTAGTCGCGACAGTCATTTCCCGCTCGATGCTAAGTGCGCGACACACTATACTGTTACCAACCCCGTAAGCACTCTCCACCCTCACAAGGTACCTACCATGCACGCACTCCTTCGCTCTATTTCACTTTTAACTCTCCTCGCAACTGTTCTACTGAGCCCGGCTCTGGCTAACTCGCAAGAAAAAAAATCAACAGACAAAAAAATCGTCTTGCTGGCTGGCAAGCCCAGTCACGGCTACGGCGCGCATGAGCACTTGGCTGGTTGCCGCGTACTAGCCGAGGCAATTGAAAAATCAACCGCTGGCATCGCATGCGAAGTCTACTCGGGAGGTTGGCCCGAAGACGATTCAGTACTCGATACGGCTGACACCATCGTTATGTATTGCGACGGTGGAGCGCGTCACCCAGCCATTGAACATCTCGAGACACTTGAAAAACACATGCAGCGTGGGGCGGGATTCGTCTGCCTTCACTACGCAGTGGAAATCCCCAAGGATCAAGGTGGACCAGAATTCGTAAAATGGTTGGGAGGTTACTTTGAAACCGATTGGTCGGTCAATCCACACTGGACCGCCAACTACCAACAATTCCCCGCGCACCCCACGACTCGCGGCGTTAAGCCGTTCGCAGCCAACGACGAATGGTATTTCCACATGCGTTTCGCCCCTGACATGAAAGGGGTCACGCCCATCCTCAGCGCCGTACCACCTCCTGAAACAATGCTCCGCACAGATGGTCCTCACAGTGGCAATCCTGCCGTCCGCGCCGAAGTTGCCAAAGAACTTCCGCAACACATGGCATGGGTTTTTGAGCGGCCCGATGGTGGACGTTCATTCGGCTTTACCGGCGGTCACTATCATTGGAATTGGGGACGCAGCGATATCCTAAAACTCGTCAGCAACGCCATCGTCTGGACAGCCCGAGCGGATGTTCCCCAGGAAGGTCTCAAAGTGATGGGCCCATCCTTGAAAGAATTGGAAGCCGGTCAAGATGAACCCGTTTCTCCAAAACACGACCCCCAGAAGATTCAAGACGATTTTCAAATCGCCTCGTAGGGAGTCCGATCAATTGGTGGAGTATCGACTGGGTGGCACTGGCAGGGGCCAGTGTTTGTCGAAGGAGTCGAGTTGGCAGGCTCCCCCGGTTCCTTAAGCGCTCGCAGTAATGAATTCATTGCACCCCAGTTCCCCCAACTGAAAGCAGCTTCAGCTAAGAGTCTGATCGATTGGTGGAGTATCGACTGGGTGGCACTGGCTGGGGCCAGTGTTTGTCGAAGGAGTCGAGTTGACAGGCTCCCCCGATTCCTTAAGCGCTCGCAGTAATGAATTCATTGCACCACAGTTCCCCCAACTGAAAGCAGCTTCAGCCAAGAGTTCTCACAGGCAATGTTAGTAAGGTATAGAGACCAGGACTGGAGTTCGCAGGGGAGTCTGTGTGTTGGAACGGTCTCCGCGTGATCCAAATGCGTTACTTCGAGCGCTTAAACAATCTCAACTCGCATCAAAACACAGCCCTTCGTCAGGCTTGAGGCTTGAGATTTCTAATGACTAATGACTAATGACTAATGACTAATGACTAATGACTAATGACTAATGACTAATGACTAATGACTAATGACTAATGACTAATGACTAATGACTAATGACAAGTTTCCCGTCCCTCACTACTACCCACTCCTCCTCCCCCACTCTCACCTCTCGGCGGTGATGGCAACCACGATGGGTGCTGTGCGATCGTCACCCTTGATCAAATCAATTGTGGTGATTAACTCGTCGCGTTTGGGCTGCACCGCTAGATAGCGCACTTGTTGCCCCTGCACCCCAAACGCAAATTGCGATTCGGGAACATCGACGCGACGAATATAGTCGGCAAAGTGCAGGCCATTGACCAGTGGATGGTCCTCACTATGACCCGTGGCATAGTTAATCCGCACAATGAGACTAGTCGACTCTGTGCTACTGGCCGGATAGCCCCAACCGCTGACACCACTCAACAAGTGAAAATTCTTGACGACCATATTGCAGGGCAAGCTAACTTGGCGAGGCATCTTCGGTGGCAATGTCCCCTGCGGGTCGTGGAGCAAGACGATGTTGGCGCGTCCTTTCCCTTGTGGATCGACCAGTTGAAATGGGATGCCAGCGAACTCCTTGGGGCTCCAATCGTCAAACACCAAACGATCTGGACCGTTGTCTCGATCCGTGAACAATCCCTTGGTACTGATCGCAGTAGCCACGCTGGCTAGAGGCAATGGTACGAAACGTCCCTTGTTGGTTAGAAACTCAAGCAAATCACTCATCTCGTCAATTTTTATTTGCTGTTCAAAACCAGCAGGCATTAACGACAGGTTGGTCGCCGTCAATTGCTCGATCTCCTCGCGCAATACTGACTTCCGTTTCCCTTCGGCGTCGATCAGTTCAAGTGCCGATTGCGATTCGGCCGCCAACATCCCAGTCAGTACTTGTCCGTCGAGCGTCAACAGCGTGTAGCGGCGAAAATTACCTTCCACGCTTCGATTGGGATCGAGGATATGAATCAACAATTCTTGTTTGGGATGTACGGCCATTCCGGTCAGGTCGGGCCCAACCTCTTGTCCCTCACCGCCATGCTTGTGGCAGTTCGCGCAGTTCTTGGTGAACAACAGCTTGCCGCGTTCGACATTTCCGGTGGCGTGCGTTGCGGGTGCATAGTTTGTGAGCACCTCTTCGCGATCCGCGCTGACGGTCACGCCCGCCAAACTCGCTAGGCGTCGCGCGGTGGTGCGAATTTTTTGCTCGGGATGATTTTCTAGCGTCCGTCGTTGATCCAGTGACAATTCACTCAATGACACAGTACCAGCAGAGATAGCATCGAGCAGTTGTTCGCTAGTGGCCTGACGCATCATTAAAACGACCAGGGCATCCTTGCGAAGAGTTGGCGTCAACCTGGGCCACGCTTCGAGTAATTCCTGTCCAACATTGGCAGCCGTCGCAGCAGTCAATCCGCGCACAATACCGCTTGATACCGCGCTAGGCAATTGCGGGGACAACGAATTGACGAGCCGCGTGATTGAGTCCGAAGATTGGCCCACCAAACTGATCAGCTCATGAGCTGCCGCCACGCGCTCCTGATCTGAGAGCTGGCCATCGGCGATTTTCGATACCAGTTGATCCGCCAATTGTTGTGCATACTTGGATAGTTCTTCGCTCCCCCACACGCCCCCCAAACGTAACAATGCAGGGAGTTGATCAGCCCCAGCCCGCGCCAGCAACTGTTGCAAAACATCGTCGGCCTCAGGTGGAATGCGTAGTGTGCTACTTCGAGGCCAGCCTGCGGCGAGACCTTCAGCCAGTGGAGTTACCACCTCCATCGGTCCCTTCGTCAGTGCGGCAATTAGACTATCCAGTGCGGTTGTTGACATTCCAGTCCGCGCCACATGTTCGGCAACGGTTCGCATCACTTCAAATTGCTCGTTGGCCGTTGCTACATTACTTGATTGAGTTGATTCCAATACGGCAATCAAATAAGCCTCCGCGTGCGCCGATGCAGCGCAAATCACCCCCTCCTTCAAGTAGTGATCTTGCAAGAATACCGACTCCGCTGATAACTGGGCCAATGCCTTTCCGGCCACTGCGCTCGGTGGCATATCAGCCAGCGCCATGAGCGCAGCCAATTGCACTTGCGCATCTGAGTCTCGGAGACGGCCGGACTGCACGATCAACTCGACCGACGCTTGCGAACTTGGAAGTGTCAACAGCGCATTGCGTCGCACGCCAGCCGCCGGATGGGATAACAATCGGCTCCACACCTCTGGTAATAAACCATCCAGCGGAGATTTTCGCTTGCCATCGGTAGAAGGTGAGTCGCCGGACTCAGTCAAACCATGCAGCGTCCATAACGCATGCGTCACACCAGCATTATTCCCTGTGGCATCAACGGCATTGTCAGCCAGCATGTCGATCAACAGCGGCACCACATCTCTTTCGCCGCGTTCAACCAGCAGTCGTTGCGCGTGCCGACGCCACAAACGATTGGGATGCTGGAGCGCGGCGACCAACGCTTGTGGCTGGGCTGGATCGAGCTGTGGGGCTGTGCTCGCCCCCTGCTGGCCTTCATCACCGTCGTAGACCAAGCGATAAATGCGGCCATGTTTCTTATCGCGCAAGTCGGATTCGTAGGCATTCCCCTTGCCGGTTTCAAAACCTTGCGGAGTCGGATTGTGTTGCACAATGTAGTTGTACCAATCGACGATCCACATATTACCATCGGGTCCCACCTCAGCCATGATGGGGGCCGCCCATTCGTCGTCACTTGCTACCAGATTGAATTCATTGGAGTCGCGATAGGTGGCTCCATGGCGATTAAGCACATAGGTGCCGACCAAATGCCCAGTGGGACCGCACACAAAGGCGAGTCGATTCCACCAACTGCGTGGATACGTCCGCGCGGTATAGAGCGCGTGTCCCGCCCCTGCCGTATAGCCTCCATGATGGTCAACTTGTCGCACCTTGTCGGTAATCGGTTTGAATAGGTGATCGGGGGCGATCGCATCCGCCAACAGCGAAGGGGTCCAACCCCGGACGCGCTCATAGTAGCGATTGGGGATCGGCACAAAAAAGCTCGGCGCGCGATTGGCCGTCGACGCAAAGATTAAGCCCTCTTCGCTGGTCCCCAAGCCCCAACTGTTGTTCGTCGTCGAACGAATGAACTCGACATCGGTCACAGTCGGATGAGCCACATCGCGACTGGTGGAAAAACGAAACGGTCCCATGCGAAAGCCAGGATGCTCCCCACCAGCGTACTTCGGTTTCGAAGTGTTGTAGCCTTGCATGGCCCAATAGTGATTGTCCAATCCATACTGAAAATTACTCACACCACCGTGCGTATCTCCCAACGTCCAACCGCTGATCAGCACTTCGCGCTGGTCGGCCCGGCCATCACCATCGTTATCGCGCAAGTAAAGTGTTTCAACGCCGGTCTGCACGATCACTCCACTCTGGCAGAATTCAATCGAAGTAGGAATACTGAGCTGCTCAGCGAAGACTGTAAACTTATCAGCGCGGCCATCCTGATCGGTATCTTCGCACACGCGAATGCGATCGCGACCTTGGCCCGGGGGTTGCAATTCGTTGGGGTAATCGACTGTTTCACACACCCACAATCTCCCCGCCGCGTCCCAATTCATGGCGATCGGCTTCCCTTGCAATTCCGGTTCTGAGACAAACAGCTCCAGATGAAATCCCTCGGGGGTCACGTAGTGCTTGAGTGATTCAAGTGGGGCGAGGGGCTTTTGCATTTTGGAGAGCACTTCCCCCTGGACGCCCCATTTTTCTCCCGCCAAATAGTTTGGAATCTTGGGGCCGACCTCTTCATACTCAAAGGGAATCACATCGCTGCGTTGCGCTGTCATGGTCGGCGCGATGAATTGCTCGGCTTCGCGATACGGTCCCACCACGCTGGGATCGCCGCCGCACGCCCAACGGATACCACGCTGGAGCAGATTCTGAAAACCAGGCTGACTCCAGGTCCGAGTGTCGTGTCCCCATGCGGTATAAAACACACGGCCTTGGCCGTGCGTGCGGACCCACGTCCATGGTTCGGTTTGTTGTCCTGCCGCTTGACCACCCGCCCGACGAACTTCGAGCACGATGCGATTGCGATCATTATGGCGAGTGTGAATGTAGGTCTCATCCCAACTGGAAAATCCGCTGAAGCCCTGCATGATCGGATGCTCGGGGACCACGATTTCCGTCGCGAATATTTCCTTGCCATGTTTACTGAATTGCGCACCGACTAGATCGACGAAGCTCGTCGAGTTGCGGAAACAGAAGCTCGCACAATGCACAGGGATGAATCCACCCCCCTCGGCCACGTACTCGAGCAACGCCCCTTCTTGTTCGGCCGGTAGCGAATCGATATTGGCATACAGCAACAGCCCCGAGTACTTTTTCAAGTTTTGGAGATTTAGTTGTTTGAGATCCTCGGTGTAGGTTACGTGGATACCGTTTCGTTCCAGTACCGGTGTGATCGTCTCAGCTAGTTTGCTTGGCTGGTGCGGACCTTGGTCTCCCAAGAAAAGAACAGACAGTTCCTCTGCCGCGCGCGCGTTGCATGCGAGTAGAGCGACGAGAAGAACGGAACTCACACGTGCGATGAGTTTAGAGTAGAACATATTGAACACCGAAAGGATTGGTGAGAGTCGAACGCCGTCAAGAAGCGACAGCGTACATTGTAGCTTGTCCAAAGTCGCGAAGGTTAGGGCGGTTAGGGCCAAAAGCCCGGCACGTCAGGGCCAAAGGCCCGGCAGATTAGGGCCCCAGGCCCAGCACGTCAGGGCCAAAGGCCAACGCTGTGAAGCATTTTTATTTGGGAAAATTGGGGTTTCGCTAGAATTGAGAGTATGAAAAAAGGCCAGATTCCTACACCCACCAACTGAAACGTATCAGTCAGAAAGGAATCTGGCCATGAGTCGCAAGAAGCGC
>JBGSJT010000169.1:0-4787 GCA_041741715.1 Pirellulaceae bacterium
TTGGCGGTCACCAAAATCGAAAACACGATCATCAACCAGGCTGGCAGGTGATCTGGGAAGGCTGGAAAGAACTTCTACCAATGGTCATAGGTTACGACGTCGCAAAAGCAAAGTACTACAAAAAATGTGGCTAAACCTAAGTGTTAAGCCCAGCGCGTGCCGTTACCAAATAAGTTGTGGTGCCCCTGCTTTTGTCGCAAACTTTCTCGCCAGTAATTCGAAGATGACGTGGGACTGAGGAAAGCTATCACGCAAATCTCACGAACCTTCTAAATGTTACGTCGGCTGGCTAAAGAATTCTGTAGTATCAGCGCGCAGAGCTGGATTGGGTTGAGGTCTGCAGCCAAACGACAGTGCACATGGAAGGCCTGCATGAGTTACGCTATGCTATCGATGACCCAAAACAACGGGCTACCCATACCCCGCGACCCGGGTAAGCCGCCCCTCCCCGACAGAATTCAAAGCGAAACCTTTTGAGTTCAGCTGGCGAGGGTAAGTTGCAGGCCAAACCATGCTTGACCACGCTGGGTATCCAACAAACTGGCGAACTGCTTAGCCAGCCAACGTGCATGTTGAATCACTTAATTGACGAGCCCGACGCTTGACCGACGAAGAAATGAGTGTGCCTGGAACGTTGCCCAGAGGCGGAGTGTGGCGAGCCACGAGTAATTTAACGCGCTTGATGGCGATGATGATAGCCTATGCCGTTAGCCTGCAGTCGCTGCTGATTCTTTTGTCACGATTCCATCCGCTGTTGGAGCTGGCCAATCATTTCGTCCTGCATGGGCTGCTGGCCGCCACGTTGTCACTGATCGTCCTAGTCGTTCAGCCGCCTAGAAATCGGTGGTTACAGCTGGGACTGGTCGTCAGTTGGTGCTATCTGTTGTTTCTTGTACAACCCCGGGGATTGTATCTGCATTCTCCGCATCCCATAGCTGAGGACGCAAGGAACTCGATTAAAGTGCTGTCTTGGAATGTGCTCGCGGTCAATACGTCCTATGCGGAGATCAATCAAGTGATCCAACAGGCTGACGCGGATGTGGTGGTGCTTATCGAGACCCAGCCCAATTTGATCGAGCAGTTGCCATATCTCACGACAGCTTACACTAGCTCTTACAGAGTATTGGCCTGGGCTGGCAATGGCATTAGCATCTTTAGCAAAGTGGCTGAAACGGAGATTAACTTAGAACCCTTTGGCTGTCCTTGGCAGCCCGCCTTAATTGCCTCAGTCCCGGGCAAGTCGAGCCAGGATGGGCAGGAGAAAAAAATCCAGCTGGTCGCGTTGCATACCTTGTCACCAATCCCTATCCAAAGAGCCGAATTGCGAGATCAGCAATTGGCTTCTTTACGACGCTGGGCTGCGGAGCAAACTGACCCAGTTTGCGTTTGTGGCGACTTGAATACGACGCCATGGACCCATTCATTTTGGCAACTGGAACAAGCTGGCTTTGTTGATTCGCGCTTGGGGGTCGGCAATTTAGCCACCTGGCCAAGTTTTTTTGGGTATTGCGGAATCCCGATCGACCACGCGCTCACCAAGGGGTCCTGCCAGATTACTGAGCGTCGAGTGCTCCCCACCGCTCCTGGCTCGGATCACCGGCCCATTCTATTCAGGTTGCATTTCTAATGTAGATCGTCATGAGTCGATGAAAGGGTTGACAGCCTCGCGCCCCAAGTGTACTATTGCTCTACTACACTAGTTCGCATGTACACCTAGTAAGCAGGTCGCCACGAGTGTTTCGGGGAAATCAAAATCGGAGTCTTCACGTAGCCGCGTCTCTCCGAGACGCGGAATGCCTGCGTCTCGGACGAGGCCTTAAACAAATTACCGCAAAGGTACGGAGGAAATGCAACTTTCAATTGAACCGAACAATGGTATCCCGATTTACGAGCAGTTGATGCGGCAGATCAAGTTTGCCGTGGCCGAGGGAGTGCTGGTGCCTGGGCAAGTCATTCCCAGCGTTCGCGATATGGCTAAGCAGTTGGCCATTAATCCCAATACGGTGCAGCGCGCGTATTTTCAGTTGCAGACCGAGGAGGTCCTGCAAGCCTTGCGGGGACGCGGGATGGCAGTCTGCGAGGGTGCCAAAAAGCAGTGCGTGGCCGATCGTCAGCAGCTGTTAGCCGAGCGGCTATCGGCAGTGCTGGACGAAGCGATTCGTAGTGGACTCGATGCAGACCGCTTGCGAACGATGTTCGAGAAAGCTTTGAAAAACGCAGTTCGTACGGGAGAACAACCATCATGAACGATGTGATTAAGGTGCATCAGGTATCGAAGCGCTTCGGCCGCCGAGACGTGCTCAAGTCGGTTTCATTGAATGTGCCCGCAGGGGTGGTCTTTGCCTTGCTCGGGGAAAACGGAGCCGGGAAATCAACTTTGATTCGCAGCCTGTTGGGATACCACAAAATCAACTCAGGCTCGATCTCCGTCTGCGGGCTCGATCCAATGCAGCAGCCGCTCGAACTGCGGCGGCGAGTCGGCTATGTGTCCGATGCGCCCGGTCTCTACGAATGGATGACCGTCGCGCAGGCGGGTTGGTACGCCTCGGGTTTTTATCCAGAGGGCTTTCTGAAGACCTACAGCCAACTGCTCTATGAATTTCAGTTGCCGCACGATGCGAAGATTCGCAATTTATCGAAGGGGATGCGCGCCAAGGTGGCTCTCTCGCTGGCCATGGCCTTTGATCCGGAACTCTTGATTCTGGATGAACCCACCTCGGGGCTCGACCCACTCGTTCGCCGCTCCTTCCTGGAGAGCATGATTGACCGAGCCGCTGCTGGGCAAACGGTGTTTCTGAGTTCGCACCAGATGCATGAAGTGGAGCGGGTGGCCGACTGGGTAGCGATCTTGCATGCCGGCGAGTTGCAAGTCGTCGCTCCGCTGGAGACACTCAAAAATGAAGTGCGCATGTTGGATTTTTCCCTCCGCGATCCGTTGCTGGCACTGCCGACCGAGATCGATCAGCTTGAGATCCTACAGCAACAGCAGACCGGCCGCACAAGGCATATGATGGTCCGCGGCTTGACACCCCCAATCGAAGCGGCCCTGCAACAGCATGGCAATTTGTTCGAAGTCAAATCGATGCGTCCGAACCTGGAGGAGCTCTATCTTGGTTTTACCAATCCGACTGAGTTAGCCGCGAGCGGCACCAAAACGCAACTAGCCCAAAGCGATCCGAGAAACGCGGACCCCAATTCGGAGGTGGCATGATGCATGTCGAATTGCAACTGCGACGTCCTTCCTTCTGGTTCAGTTGTCTGTGGAAAGACTACCGGCAGATCCAGCCAATGATCTTGGCTGTCGCGTTGAGCCTTCTCGGCATTCAATTGGTGATGCTAACGATTGCGTTCAGTGTCAACGACTCGGCGGTCCGTCAAGGGCTGCTGGAAGCGCTGGCATGCCTACCCTGTTTTGGCCCTGTGCTGCTGGCGATTGGGTGCAGTGGGATGCTCATCGGACAAGAACGCCAGTCGGGCACTTGGGGCTGGTCCTCGAGCCTGCCGGTTAGTTGGCGGAGTGCCCTACTCAGCAAGCTATGCATCACGGCGGTCAGCACGCTAATTGTTACCGCTCTGCTGTGCATCACTCCGCTTGCGCTGGTGTTGACGGAGAAACTGGTCATCTTTAACACATGGCAGGTGGTAGGCTATGCGGCCTTGGTCACTTCGATCATCGTGTTGGAAGTGGTTGTCTATTTTTGCTTGGCCAGTTTACTGATACGGGAGACCCTAACTGCCTTGGTGATTGCCGGACTGGGACTCACCGTCGGCCAAATGCTTCTGCTGGGCGTTTCGTTGACGATTGGATTGAACCCGGATTTGCTGATATCAACTGGGTTGTCTCGTGAATTCTCAACAGGGCTAGCCAGTGGTCTGTGGACGGCAGGTGTGCTGCTTGTGGGAAGCGTGTGGTTGGTCAGTGCCTTCCGGCAGCGATGGATGCGCGACGTATCAGGCGTGGGATGGTTCTCCGCGAATGCGACGACTGCGGCATTACCACGCGCGACTCGCTTCGTTTATTCGGGCGAAACACCTCCAAGTGAATGGTGGATGTTGGTGCGGCACGCAGTGGCCAATTCATGGCCTTTGCGCCTGGCCATATTCCTCCTCCCGCTACTTTTTGTATGGCTCGAGAAGCAGAGTTTGTATGCGATCGCTCCCTTTGCGATTGGCTTGATGGGGCTGACCGCTTTTGAGGGGGATCAAACGCAACAGAGAATTCGCTTTTTGTCCGATCGCGGAGTGAGTCCGTTCAGGTTGATAAGCAGTCGGTTGTTCGTGGCAGGACTCTGGTCCCTACTCACGCTGGCGGTGGCATTTGCTTTGCCGGGTAATTCCCAAGTTCAGGCTGATTCCCAAGTTGACGGAGAGTTCATGATCGGAAATCTGCTCGGTGCATCACTGTGTACTTTTTTACTCGGCGCAATCTCAGCGATTTGTTTTCGCAAGCCGCTGATTGCCGCGGGGGTGGGGATGGTGTCGGCGAGTGCAGCTATCTGGAGTGGCTCGGCGGTCTCGTTGGCCTTCGTCTTGCACGCTCATGATCGGTGGGACGTTGTTCACACCTACTGGGATACGACGTCGAGTTACCTGTGGATAGTGACGCTCCCGGCGTCGATGGTATTCGGTGTGGCTATTTTTTGTCTAGCCAAGCCCTGGTTGGTCCGACTCGACGATCGCTTGCCATGGCACTACGCTTGGATATGCGTTGTGGCTTGGGCGATTCCCATGCTGGGAATTGCCATCGCGATCTTCGGAGGTTTCATCGTCTCCACCGGGGGCAATCT
>JBGSJT010000170.1:0-1851 GCA_041741715.1 Pirellulaceae bacterium
GTTGGACCGCCACGCTTCGACATCTCGCATCGGTTAAGGCAATCGACTGTCTTAGACGACGATATCGCGACAGCCAGATTCAACACAGCGACTACCTAGTGGAAATAGCGGACTCACATTCCGCTCCTCCGCAAGAACGGCTCGACTCAACCGAGTTGGCCAGCGCGTTGCGAGCGGCACTCGCAACCATCGAACCGCGCCAAGCACAGATATTTTCCATGATCTGTTTGGACGCAATGACTTATGACGAGGCGGCCATGGCACTTGGGATTACCGAGTCGCATGTCGGAGTCCTGCTCAACCGAGCACGCGCAGCCCTCAAAGAACAGTTGCATGCGTATGCACCAGATACAACCAACAAATCAGAAACAGGAGTTCCTTCCCATGCAAAACGTAAATAACTATGACCAGTTACTCGATCGAGCAGCTCAAGCGGTACTTGACCAGGCACCTAGCGATCTCCCCCCCAATGAATTGGTCTTAGCGACAAAGACTTTGGTGGAGCAGTCTCAGCATGTTAGCAACTTCACCCTTGCCCCCGACCGTCAACGCAAGGTCGGACGTTGGAGCATAGCCGCGTTAGCCGTCGCCGCTTCGCTGTTAGCCATCGTTGTGCCGTTCTTCTCATCGTCCAATGCATTTGCGCAAGTGGTAAGTAACATTCGGAAGCTCGCCACGGCCAGGTTTACAATTGAGAACATTGGCCCGAGCAACCTGATTGCTGTTGCCAGTGTGAAAGCTCCTGACCGTTTTCGACTCGATTTCCAGGCTCCAGGACAACCTGTCAATATCACTAACGGAGCGGCAGGTGAGCTGATTGCGTTCGACTCGAATTCGAATCAGGTCTCGGTTAACGAGATACCCAAAGCGAACTCGAATTTTGATATTCTTCAGCTTCTGCAAATGCCAGATGTGAACGCTGTGCTGAGCAAGGATGAAAATACGATTGCAGGCACGCAGCTTTACGACATTCTCGACGGTCAAGGGAAAATCTGGATCGAGGTTGAAACACAACTTCCTAAACGGATGGAAATGACTCCACCGTCAGGAATGGGAACAACGCCAATAGTTTACCGTGACTTCGAGTGGGATGTGCCTCTGGATGATGGCTTATTCGCCATGCCAGTCGGCAAAGAAGTTGTACGCAGTTCCTTGCTTGCCAGTCCAAAGGAAGAAGAGCTGATTGCTGCGTTTGCAATTCGTCAGGCCTTCTCTCAAGAGCCCTATGACGCTGCGTTCCTCGATAGCGCCACCAAGCCAGGGTTAAGGCTTGGCAGATTGGCATACGATCACAACAAGAGTCGAGTAGACAATAATCAGATCCAATCTGCAAAGCTTCAGGGCCTCTGGACCGTCATTAGAATCAGTCAAACCGAGGCAAGCGATCCATCGCTGTTACAGAAGCGGATTGACTTCCTGTGCATGAAGCTCGACCAATGGGCCTACGACATCAATCGCACGGGAGGTTGGTTAGGCACGGGTGTTCGGCCTGGTGAAGCCAAACCATTATGTTGGTGGAAAGATGGCAGCCGGATTCGAGTGCTTTGTGGGGATTTGACAATCGTTGATGCCGATCAACCACCTGCAAATAACTAGTTGCAGCCAGAAACGTCGTAGACAAATCAGGCCGAAGCGGCGTCGCTTCGGCCTGAGTCGCTTTTTAGCGTCCGCGTTGCCTATCGCAATGGTCTTACCAGACAAGAAAGCTTGATGCATGATTGGTCAGAATTGATCGACAAACATGGGCCATTGGTATGGTCCATCATTCGTCGGTTGATTGGCAATCGCGATGATGCGTCGGATTGTTTTCAGGAAGTATTCTCGGCCGCCTTGGAGCTTTCCCGAAAACAA
>JBGSJT010000171.1:0-5646 GCA_041741715.1 Pirellulaceae bacterium
TATCGATGGGACAAGCAACACCATGGTTTTTGGCGAGTACTTGAGGGGAAAGGACGAAAATCAAAAAGACATTCGCGGCTGTATCTGGGTGGACTTGCCGGCGTGCAGCCAGATTTACACGCTGAATACACCCAACAGCCCCACTCCGGATCGCATTTTTCCCGGCCTAATCTGCCCCCTCATTCCGGATAGGAGTCTGCCTTGCAAGGGTACTTCCAGAGATGAAGCCACAGCCGCCTCACGCAGCCTGCATTCGGGAGGCGTGAACGTTGTCATGGCTGATGGGTCCGTCCATTTTTTTGGCGACTCGATTAATCTTGCCACTTGGCAAGCGTTGGGAACGATCAACGACGGTCAGGTTCTCGGAAACTTTTAGGCAGTAGAACCGGTTGGTTAAGCTCAAGCAAGGGAGTTGACTATTTCTACACACTACCGCCGTTTGTTCGTTGGTTTGATATGTTTAGCCGTCATGCTCGCCGTATTGGCCCGCGGCTGGTTGACATCAGCACCGACGGTAGCGGGCACCGTCTCGGTGGGTGGCCTGCCGCTTCAAGAGGGTGCGATTACGTTCTTTCCAATTGAAGGGACCCCCGGGGGGACCACCGGCGCAGTGATTACGGAGGGGAAATTCGAAGTCTCAGAAGGATTGACCGTGGGGAAATATCGCATCGCATTTGAGGGTACTCGCCCAGACCCTGTTGAGAAGATTATGGTCCCCTTTTCTGACGAATGGATCCCCATGCCAGTGCAGGTGGTACCTAAAGTCTTCCGGGGCCAGGACAGCCCTTTAAATAGGACGGTCGAGACAGGTCACCAAACCTTTGCTTTCGAATTGCCCGAGATTTCGGCGAACAAGGGTAGCCGGTGAGGTCTTTACCATCGGCAAGCGGGCGGTGATTGCTGGCCTCGAATATGTCGTGGAAGGTTTGTGTGAACCTGAACAATGACGATCCGTTTTTGTCACCGCGGTGCGAACCTGCGCCAGGTGCCCACTTCCACACGACGCGTCTGTCTGTCCCTCAAACGCAAATCAGCGCAATCTCGTTTGCAGCAAAAACTCGAAATGGAGAGCTCGTGTTGTGGAGTGAATGCAGCCCATGGCACTCTGTAATAGTGGACGCTCAATGACGCTTCCGAGACCCCAAAAGCCGAATTCGTTGTGGATTCTCCATGGCGGTTGTCGGCACCCACGCCAATTGATTTCGGCTCATCGACTGACACTTTCGAGCGTTTCCAACAGCGGCCAGCACAATCATCCTGACTGCACGTAATGGTCGTTTTTCCGATCAGCGACGTTCGTCGTTTGTGCACTATGACGAACCGTGCTGGGGCAGTAAATGCGGTTCGAACCGCCATCGCTCGCCCGTGCCGGAGTGAAAAGCCGACGCTTGTTCGAGTTCATAGCTTTCGACCTGAACATCCGATAAGTAGCGAATGGTTCAGTTGGTTCAAGCGTAAGCTGTAGAGCCGATATTGCAAGCCTCCACTCCGCTGAATGCTGACTGGGCTTTTTTCGTGCCCTCCAACATAGCGGAGTTGGACTCCACAACATCTGAACAGGATGCCCCTCAAGAAGGCTGCCCCAGGTCGAGCGAATAGGCTGGGACTTTGGCCCGAAGAGACTCTAAACCTGCGCTATCGCATCCAGCCTATAATTCCAACGGAGGCAAATAAATTGGCTGCCTGCAAGGCGACAGCTTTCTCGGCTGGCTTGCGCACAGGTCTCAACCCTGCAGACGCTCGGCGATCCATTTCTGTACCTGCCGCGTGGTGGGAAACTTGACAAGTATCAGAGCGATGCAGACGGCCACGGCTGCAAGCGATAACGGGTTCTTTTCCATCTGGAAGGCGATCGCGTTCAGAAAGCCTGCCCCTTCTAACAATGCGCAGCCAATGATCAGCCGCGTTACGAAAAACCCACCTAGCTTCTCGTACAAGGCTGGGTCGGGAACAGCCGAATTGCCAGACGAAAGCTCTGTGCGTATTTGTGCTGATATGATGGTCGTAGGCACAATCCAGCTCACGGGTATGGCGGCCAACATGCAACCCAATCCGATCAAGGTCATCATGCCAGGCTGCCAATCAAATTCGTCCGCGCCCAAAAACGCAATAGCGCTGAACATGCCTAAGCCCGTGACCAACGCGAAGGGGATAAATTGCGCCACCTTCACGAGCTGGCTCAAATTGGGCCAATCAATTTCTCGCGGGTCAACGCTTGAATAATTGCGATTGCCTGAGTGTAGTTCTGACATACGTCCCCTTTAAGCGTGCCGTTCCATCCGCAGCGTCGGTAATTTTAGATTCGACCTGGGACTCGCGTCCCAGACGAGTGCTAGAACCTTTTGTTCCGTCCGTTTGCATTTCCGAGTGAACCTCAGACGCTATGCTGGGCTGTTAAAAATTCGGGGTTGACTGATGATTTCAGGCCATTGCACTCGCACCCTTTAGTACCGCAAAAGCGGTTTCTGCCCCATAGGAGTCCAGGAGTTGGAGTTACTGAGCGATTACTTAAACTTACACTTAAACTCCGTCTTACAGACTATTAGTTTAAGTTTAAGTGCAAGTTTAGGTTTAAGTTTGCAAAAACTCACCACCTCGCTGTGTAGATAACTAAGAGTACCGGGCGAGGGGGAGTAGCGTTTCGTTAGGGTCTTTACAGGCCAGCTTCCTTGAGCAATGTCTGGGCGTCGGAGTTGTCTTTCAACTTAGCGGCAATGTTCTTGGCGGCTTGCTGGGCATCGGCTTTGAGAGTGGGGCTCTTAGCAGCATCAATGGCTAGTTTGAGTGTCCCCACGCTGGGATAACGTTCTAGTACTTCAATTACTAGCTTGCGCTCAGCATCTTGCTTGGCAGCTTGCATGGCCTGACCACACATTTCGACACGGGCCTTCTCGGGCATGACGAATTGACGAGCGATGCGGATGTAACCGCGCATGGCGCGGACTTGAAACTTGTCGGCGGGACCGGTGGTGGCAAGGTTCAATAAAACAGGGGCAGCATCGATGGTCATCCATTCTCCCAACAGACGACTGGCGGCATCCTTAAGCCTCGAGTCAGAATCTTGTGCGTAGGTGCCCAATGTTTTCAGGGCGGTGGGCCCTCCGGTGAGCCCCAAGATTTCCAAGAGCGAAATCTGGGTGGGGACCGAAGTGCCTGGAATGGCTTTGGCAAGCTCTGCGGCACACTCTTCGCGTTCGGGCATACGAATGGCAGCGGTCTTGAGTGCAGCCTGCGCGGCAGTGGCGTCGTCGGCATGCGCGGGTGAAACGACCTGCGCGATCAATAGCGAAAGTTGATCCTGCGCAACAGTGCTACCCAGCGACTCTAAGGCGGCGGCGCGAATGTTCGGCTTGGGACTGTCGAGCGCTTTGAGCAACTGTGGAGTGGCGCTGATGCGGCGCTGGCCAATCACCTCCAGCAACAACTGCCGCTGTACGTCGGCTTGTGGTGAGTTGGCGGCGATAGAGGAGAGACTGTCGACAATCACTTGATTAAGAGCTTCGTCGGGGACTCCTACCAATGCGGCTTTGACGGGGGCAACCAGGTCTTCTGACTCGGCGGCTACTTGCAGCAAAGGTACTACACAGGTGGCGTCTCCGGTGCGTCCGATGGCCATCAACGCGGCCATGCGAACTTCCTTCGAGCCCGGCTGGGCTGCTAATTGAATAATAGTGCTGGCGTCGACCGTCCCCGGCATGTCAGCCAAGGCTTGGACAATCAGCGGTGCGCGATCGGGACTGGCTGCTTTGACTTCGGATAGTAATGCGGTAGCCAATTCGGCAGAGGGCATTTCTCGGGCTGATTGCAAGGCGACGTAGAACAGTGTCTTCTCCGGAGAACGGAGCGCTTCGATGAGGATAGGTATTCCGGCTTGTTGCTTGGCCAAGATCACTCCGCGCGTCGCTTCGACGATGCGCTGCTTGGGTAGGTCCTGATTCAAACGCACTTGATCATAAATCTCGATGGCCAGCGCAGTGTTGCCTTCAGCGGCAAACCTCTCGGCGCATAGCACGCAGCCTTCGGCCACCGCCGAACGAACTTGTTCTGACGAAACAGCGAGCTGTTGACGCAGTACGTTGGCAGCGCTCTTGCCACCGATTTTCCCCAAGGCGATAGCGGCTGACTCGGCAATCTCAGGAGATCCGTTTTTCAACTGGCCGGTCAGTGTTTCAACCGCCCCCGAGTCACGGCGAACACCGAGAGAATTGATAACGCCAATCAGCAAATTCCCCTTTAGAGAACTGCAGGCGGCGCGCAACGCTTCGTCAGCCGCAGTCCCTGGAATGGCTTCAATCGCAATGCGCGTCCATGAGGCGAGCTGTGGATCGGACAGGAGCTTGGCGAGTTCCGGGATCGCTTTTTCTGATCCGTACACAGCCAGACGCTTGCAGGCCAGTGCCTTGTCCCCCTTGGGGCCGTCACCAGCCAGAATAGCAATCAAGGCTGTTTCGTCGGTTACGGTTTCGACTTGGGCCAAAGCAAGGGAATTAAGACTGATCAGCGCGACGAGCAAGCTGGTCCCGAGTGTGAAAGTACTTAAGCGATGGTGCATGATGGTTTCCAGGAGGATTGTATTAAGCAAGTGGTGAGAGCGTTAGACAGTGGTCGGCTCAGCGAACAATAAGCGTAGCTGCCGGTCGCCAGACGGCAGGGAGTTGACGTTCTGGCGAACGTAGCTACGACAGTGCTTTTCCGCACGATGTTAAGTCTCTTATTTTTGTGGCGTGTGAATTAGATTCGGTAGGGCTCGCGCAGCGCTTCGGATCGTAGACGATTGGCCTCTGGGTCGCCGATGAATTCCATCTTGTCGATGTCCAATTTGACTTGGCGATCCAAGAACAGGGCGATGTTGGCGGCATGACAGGCGATGTGCGCCCGCGCGGCCGCTTCAGCATTCCCCTTGGGCTGACTGCGCGTTTTAACGCTGTCGAGAAAATCGCGGACATGGAACGTAGCTGGGTAACCGCCCACTTCCTCCACGGTCCGCCCGGCCAATAGCTCAGGCGAACTGAGGACCATTTTGCCACTATCGCCAGCCTCGACCCAACCGGTTTCACCTTCGAAACGGACGGGACAGGAACCGAGTGGAATCCAACCCTTTTCGCGGAAGATCAACTGCGTCCCGCTGTTGTAAGTGGCCACCAATTCGTCGTTGGCCTTGGCGTTGTACTCGATAGGTGGCGGGCAATCGTCCATCGCCCACTGGCACAAATCGACGCAGTGCGAACCCCATTCCAACACGCCACCTCCTACTAAACCACCACCCTTCTCAAAGTGAAAACCGTTCAGCAATTTTGAATTGAACGGACGCCACGCGGCGGGGCCCAAGTAGGTATCCCAGTCGACGACTTCTTTGCTGGGCTCCTCTTCGGCTGGAAGCCAACCGCTGGTAACTGCTTGCATCCCGGCTGGGTGAGCGTAGACCTTTTTGAGTTTGCCGAGCTTGCCAGTGCGCGCGAGGTAACAGGCGAAAGCGAAGTGGGGAAGATTGCGGCGCTGTGTTCCGGCTTGAAAAATCCGCGCGGTGCGATGCATGGTGTCAGCCAAGGCCAAGCTTTGCGCAATATTCTTGGTGCACGGTTTTTCACAGTACATGTCCTTGCCCGCCTTGGCCGCGCTAATGGCCATCGTGGCATGCCAATTGGG
>JBGSJT010000172.1:0-3956 GCA_041741715.1 Pirellulaceae bacterium
GCCAAAAGGGACCGAAACGGGCGGCACGAAATCCGGCACTGCAAGACGCAGCAAAGGTCACGCAAACTGAAATAGAAAACCCGCAAAACGCGGGGAAAACAGTCGTTTTCCCAATGCTTTGCGGGTCTTCAGGGATGGAGGCGGGAGAACACCAATAGAACTTTTTATCGCGAACGTGGGATTGTGGGACTCTTCGACCTCGCGCCTGATTGCTTCGGTTAACTCTCGAATTTGAAATGACTTGCGACAAGTTGAATCGCTCCTGCCACGGGATTGTATGGTCCCCCTCGACGAATACGTGCGGAAGCGTGAGCTGACTCTGCGGCATCCGAGAAAATTACGGCGAACCTTTCCCCTCAGACCTAGAGAGAGAAAGGAAGTCCACTCAGTTACAGTCATCACTCAGCACTTGTTCACAATCTCGTCCCAATTTCAGAGGACATGCGAGCTGTCGATTCCTTTCTGGCCCTCACGGAACAGCCGGAATCGAACACAAGAACGTGAGTGGATCTTCCCAGTGTCGTCTTGAGTAGTTGAGACAAGGAACTTCGTCCGTCAGATGGGTACTTGCCGCCAATGCTCGGTAGTCAACGGCTGAGTCGCGAACAGCCCCCCCGCTTCAGGCTGTAAAGGTAGCCCAAAACAGCCAATTGACTCCTGCTTTGCCGGTGACCCGCTACAATATTGCTCATAACTCCTTATGCCATTAAGCTCACTGTCTCGTCGGTACGACCTCGGGTGGTGTCGTTGATCGCCGTATTCAGCAAAAGGGCCGGTATTCTGTGTCAAAATCGTTGGTCTTCCTTCATCTGTCCGACATCCACTTCTCGAAGAGAAGTAGTTCGACGTACGATCCGGATCTCGATCTACGCCGAGAACTCGTAGCAGACGTCGTTCGCGCGATGGAGAAAGTGGAGGTGTGCAGCGGGATATTTGTGTCCGGTGACATCGCGTTCTCGGGAAAGGCAGATGAGTATGCCAAGGCTCGCGACTGGCTCGGGGAACTGTGTCATCAGCTGAAATGTCCTGAGGAAGCGGTCTGGGTCATTCCAGGCAACCACGATGTCGATCGAGACGTGATCCGGGGAAGCGGCATCATTCAGGATAAGCACCAACGTTTGAGGCAAGGCGACCTTGAGTCAGAAATTCGCCGCCTTCACGAAGATGGTGAAGCCTTTGAAGCGTTACATAGACCTTTGGCGGGATACATCAAATTTGCGGGTGGGTATGACTGTCTTCCCGATCCGCGATGCTTGTACTGGGAAGACGCGATCGAACTGAATGACAAGTCGCTATTGAAAATTCGCGGATGCAACTCAGCCATTGTTTCTGGGGAGTCTGACGACGAAAACCAGAACCGGCTGGTAGTAGGGAGAACTCAGATGCTCCCCGCAAACGATCCCGGGGTCGTAAATCTCGTTATGTGCCACCATCCGCTCGATTGGTTGCATGATCGCGACAACCTTAGGGACAACTTGAAGGCCCGAGCGCGAATATGTCTATTCGGACACAAGCACGTACAACGTTTGGAACAGGCAGACGATACCCTTTTCGTTATGGCGGGAGCGGTCCATCCCGAAAGAAACGAAGGAAAGTGGGAACCTCGCTACAATTTCATTGGGCTGTCGGTGGTGGGCGAATCCAGTGAAAGGCACCTTTCTGTAAAAATTTGGCCCAGAATCTGGGACGACGTCCAGAAGGTGTTCAAAGGAGATTTGGACAACAACGGTCAAGATCAACGAGCGTATCTACTTCGGCTTCCGGCGTGGCAGCCACCCCAACCTAGCGAAGTGGATGTTCCGATAGGACTGCGCTACGGAATGCAAGTAACTGCGGAGGGCACGATCGTGAATCCAAAACGGAGGCTCGTCTATCGCTTTCACAGCCTTCCTTACGTGACCCGGTTGGACATCGTCACCAAATTGAAGTTGGTTGCAGAAGAAGACCAGGATCTAAAGGAAGAGGCCAAGCAAATACAGTACTTCCGTCGGGCGGAACAGAACGGCATTCTCGATCAGCTCTGGACTGCCGTGGAACAACAACATGGTGTTGACGTCGGCGATAATCCGTTTGCCAAGAATGCGTGAGGAAGAATAAATGCACGAGAATTTCGCTGACTGGTACCGGCCCTGCACCACGGGCACTGAAACTGGCATAACTGAGGACTTGCTGCAGAAGCGATGGGCCGGAGTAGAGAAGCTCGCAGTAAAATCTGCTGAACTTTCTCTTCACTTTGTCAGGATCATCTTGCAGAAGCGTACAGTGCCTCAGGAAGTGCTTGGTAAATTCCGAACGGCTTTCAAGGAGGCAGACGCTACTTTTCAGATGTCTGGGAATGAGCTTGAATTGAGCGTGCTCGCCGGTGCAGTTGCCTGCCAAATCATGACGGAGGAATCCGACGAGGCTGACACTGTCGCTCTCGGATTGGTATGTGCATCGCTTGTGAATCCAGAGTTGTCACCTTGGTCACAACCCTTTACCTCGTTCGCTCATTCCTACCTTGATGAAAGACTGCTCAACGTACGCGATTCCGGAGCTGCCTCTAGACAAAGGTTCGCAGCAAGTACCCTGAAAACTCAAGCCGAAACGTTTGTTACACGCATTACAGAGAATAGCCCAGCGCCGACGTCTGAGGCGGCCAAGGAGTTGATGAACTCACTTATCCAAGCTTTGGCATCAACACACGCAATGACATTGAACGCGATTGCAGAATTGGAGAGACAATCGAGTTTGCGAAAGGAGGAGACAGATATTCTCTGGTGGATGACTTCGGGAGTAAGCCGCGATCTTGGTTTGTCGTTCAAGGATCTGAAGCCGCTCGCAGCTTCAATAGTGGCGGGTAAGGAGCTGGCCGCACTTGTCAGTCCTCCGGGAGTTCTTCCTGCTCTGACCCTATTGCAGAAACTCATACCGCCCATGACTGGCAAAAATGCTGGAAAACCCATCAGTGTGATTGCAGCGGTGAAGGCCACTGATCGTAAATGGCGAGAGTCCGTAGCTGCCGACTTCGACGCCGACTTGGATATCTTTCCTGTACTGGCAGCAATTAAGCAATCTCTGTCGACAGACGGAGATGAATGGGTACCCGCGTACAAAAAGTCTTTCGGCCTCAAATCCGACATTCTACTTCAACCTGCGGATCTTAGCCTTCAGATGCATCGAGAGTGTATTTTGTTGAAGTTAGTGTCCAACTAGGCGGAGACTGATAGATGGCCGAAGAAAAAACAAAACGGAGGCGTTTACCCGTCTCTGGAACGCTGAGCTGCTGGAGATGCTTCAGCAAACCGCAACTGACTTCCAGCCACCGCAGACCGCGATGACTGGAGCAACCGGGTTGTATTGCGGGGAGCAGGATATGTTCTGTTTCCTCATCGATCCAACCGGCTGGGCCGAGATCGACGGTGAAGCCTTTGCCCCTGGATTCTTTCTATGGAACTCCGAGGTCGGAAGGCGCTCGCTTGGCATCCAGACGTTCTGGTTTCAGAAGGTCTGCCAGAACCACATCGTGTGGGATGCGACCGAAGTGGTCGAGTTCACCCGCAAGCACACGGCAAACGTCCGCGATGGGCTCGGCGAAATCCGCCGACTAATCGAGACGCTTGTGGCTCGCAGGGATGAACGACGCGATGGCTTCATCAAGGTCTTGCGAAAAGCAATGACCGAACGGCTCGGCGACGATGCCGAAGCAGTGATGAAGGTATTGGCGAAAGAAGGGATTCCCCGGCACTTGGCAACTCAGTCACTTGAGATCGCCAAAGAGCAGGGAGCGTTTACCATCTTCGCACTGGTCGACGCATTGACCCGACTGACGCAGAACATCGTCTATGCGGGCGATCGTATGGAGATGGATGCCAAGGTCTCGGCACTTCTCGCACTGGCGGCCTAATCATGGACCCACAAGCTGCCTGGACAAACCTGCTTGATGCGTATGAGGCGCACGACTGGGAAGCCGCTCA
>JBGSJT010000173.1:0-16083 GCA_041741715.1 Pirellulaceae bacterium
AGTGTTTACCTGGATCAGTATTGTGAATTCGATTTCCGATCGTCGTGTGGGCGTAGTTGGCTTGGGGTTGATGGGCACGGCCATCAGTGAGCGGCTTCTGACTTGCGGTTTCGTTCCCGTCGTTTGGAATCGAACACGCGACAAAGCGGATCGTCTGCTGCAACTAGGAGCGGTTTGGAGCGACCATCCGCTGGTAGATTGCCAGCGAGTCATCATCAGCTTGTTTTCCAGCGAAGTAGTCTCGGAAGTTCTCAAGCCGAGGCTGAGCGAAATTCGGTCCGGACAAATCATTATCGATACCACGACCGGCGACCCTCACGAGAGTGTCGCCTGGGAAAAACTGCTTTTGGAACGTGGTGCAAACTATCTGGATGCACCGATTTCCGGTTCAAGCGAACAGACACGTCGCGGTGAAGCGACTGTGATCGTCAGCGGCAGTACAGAAATCTTTGACTGCTGTAGTGATTTGTGGCCCGTTCTTGGAAGGAACGTTTTTCACGTAGGTGGATGCGGCAATGCCGCGAAGACCAAACTCGTGAGCAACTTAGTGCTGGGATTGAATCGCGCTGTGTTGGCAGAAGGTCTCGTTTTTGCAGAGTCATTGGGACTTGATCCCAAAGCAACATTGCAAGTCCTGCAGGGAAGCGCCGCGTATTCACGGCAGATGGATACCAAAGGCATGAAGATGATCGAACGCGACTATAGCACTCAAGCTAAATTGTCGCAGCATCTCAAGGATGTCCGATTGATGTTGCAAGCCGCGCAGGAAAATGGCCTGGCGCTGCGATTGTGCGAGACGCATCGAGAGTTGCTTGAGCAAGCCGAAGCAATGGGGCTGGGCGAGGCTGATAACAGTTCCATTGTCGAAGCCATGCGGAGTTGAACAAGATGACATCACAGCCGCTTTCTCGTAGCGCTCGCGTGTTTGTGCTGGTCGCTGCCTCACTCGGTTTGGTCTTCGATGGTATCGAACTGGGATTGATGCCAGTCGCATCGCTGAGTGTATCGAAGAGCCTTTTGGGTGAAGCATTCACGCCAACACTTGGTGGCGATTGGTTTGCACGCTTTACTGCGGCACTTATGCTCGGTGCAGCGGTGGGAGGAATTCTGCTCGGGAACCTCGGCGATCGGATTGGTCGCTCTCGTGCGATGGGAGTAAGTATTCTCTTCTACTCGATCTTCGCGATGATGGGCGCGTGGGCTCGCACTCAAGAAGAAATGCTCGTTCTGCGGTTCATGGTGGGTCTCGGCGTCGGAGGCGTATGGCCTAACGGAATGGCGCTCGTCGCCGAATGTTGGTCGAACGCTTCCAGACCCTTGGTAACCGGCGTGATGAGCGCCGGATTGAACGCAGGTATTCTGCTCTTGTCGCAGGTCGTGCGCATTTGGACCGTCAGTCCCGATTCGTGGCGCTGGTTGTTTTACCTGGGCGGACTGCCAGCGCTGCTTGGAATTTTGGTGTTGGTTGCTTTGCCTGAATCACCAACATGGCTCGCAAATCGCAACGTGACGAAGCAACCGCCACCGCCGATTCGTGAGTTGTTTCGGCCTGGGCTGATTCGAATTACTTTGGTGGCAATCATCATTGCTTCCATTCCGCTTGTTGGCGCTTGGTCGGCTAGCAAGTGGATGATCCCCTGGGCCGACAAGGTTGCCGGAGCTACCAGTCCGGGTTACAAGGCCACGACTCAGGGTTGGTGGGCGCTCGGAGCAACGCTCGGAAGCTTTTCTGGTGCGCAGCTTTCGCGGTGGATGGGGCGACGCGCTAGCTATTTGCTGATTAGCTTCTTCACCACAATTTTAACGCTAACGATGTTTCAATGGACTGCGCCGCTGCAACCGAGCTTTCATCCGGTAGTTTTCGCACAGGGCTTTGTCGCAACTCTGTTCTTCGGATGGCTTGCCGTCTTCTTGCCTCAAATGTTTCCAACTCGCGTGCGAGCCACAGGCAGCGGTCTTGCTTACAATTCTGGGCGATTCGCAACAGCCGCCGGTGTGTTGCTGGCCGGGCTTTTGTTTGCAAGTCTGGGAGGTGATTACTCTCGAGTCGGTTCGCTCTGCTCCATAGTTTACGCGGTCGGAATGCTTATTGTTTGGTTGTTACCTAAAGAAGAATCGGAGAAAGAGATCGCCCATGTTTGAATTTCAAAGACTCCGGTTTGCACAAGTGATCTTTAGCCTGTGTAGTTATATTTTCGTATTCGGGACCGTGAACCTTACGGTTGCGCAGTTCGATGATCGCAACGCAGATCGAGAAGCTCTGCCAACGGTTCCACGGGGTTTTGAAGTGAGCCTGTTTGCGCGAGAACCACTCGTGCGACAACCCTGCTCGATGGCATTCGATGCGAAAGGACGTTTGTTTGTTGGGATGGGACCGCAGTACCGCAATCCAACTCCGGAAACGCCAGGCGATAGCGTGGTCATCGTCAGCGATGCGGACGGCGACGGCGTGGCGGAATCAACGAAAGTGTTTGCAAGTGGCTTCAACGCAGTTCAGGGCCTGGCGTGGCATGGAAACGACTTATGGGTCGCCAACGCACCTGACTTGACCGTCGTTCGCGATCTCGATGGCGACGATGAAGCGGATGAGTATGTGCGGATCTATACCGACCTTGGCAATCTAGAACACGGGCTACACGGCCTGAATTGGGCTCCGGATGGCAAACTCTATATGAGCAAAGGCAATTCAAAAGGGCTGACGCAACCTGGTCGCATTGCGCCAAAGCCATTTCGCGATTTGTGGGGAGTAAAAGCTCCTGCGGGTTCACCCGATTTTCCGAAACCGAAAACTTACACCAAACATGACTATCAGCACGCCTATCACAATCCAAGCGATGATTGGGGGTTGGAAGGCGGCATCTTGCGCTGCGATAACGGTGGCGGCAGTTTGGAAATCGTTTCGCGCGGGTTTCGTAATCCGTGGGACATCACCGCCGATAGCGGTTTCAATTGGCTTGGGACCGACAACGATCAGACCAACGGCGATCGCATTTTCATGCCATTCTTCGGTGCGCACTTCGGATGGAATCACCCGTGGAGCGCGCATTGGTCCACCGAGCCGCATGCTCCGTCTGCCCCAGTTAGCGGCCCGCTATTTGAGGGATCAGGGACGGGGATCGTTTTTGGAGACTCAGCGAAATTTCCAGACGAGTTTCGCGGCGTGTATTTCATCAATGATTGGCTGAACAAGACAACCTTCGTGTGGCGTCCAAGTTGGGACGGTGCGTTGTTGCGACCTCGGAATGGAAATTGGGAGCCGTTCGTTGTTGGAGGCCAATCGCTGTATCGCCCGACCGACTTGGAAGTTGGCCCCGATGGTGCACTTTGGATCCTCGGCTGGAGCAGTGGCTATGGAGCGGAGTGGAAAGATGGAGAGCTGATCAATGAAGGGCGCATCTATCGCGTTTCCGCTACAAGCCCAGCACCCTCGACCAAAAAAATAAATCTTGAACCACGGACACTGAATCAATTCTCGGTACCGGAGTTGGTCGAGCGTTTCAAGGGTCCGCTGCCGGTTTGGAGAATTGACGCGCAGGACGAACTGGTCAGGCGTGGCGTTGCGATTCTACCTAAGTTGCTAGCTGAAGTTCGCGGTGGCCAGTTAACTGAAATGCAGGAGACGTGGGCATTGTGGACTCTCGGCCGCTTGCCGATTAACGAAGCAAGAATCGACGAGTACTTTGCAGATCTACTGGGTGCGGATTCAGCCGCCAAATTGAATCAAAAAATTCAAGCGATCCGCATTCTTGCGAAGCGAACCCGCGAATCAGCTAATGATGTTTTGCCAGAGGTTGTTCACGATTTCCTCAACAACAGCCAACCGCGTCTGCGCTTCGCTGCCGTGCAGGCGATGTCACAAGCACGTCAAACGCAGGCTGTGCCTGGTTTGCTAAAGCTGCTTGCTGATGAGGCCGACGAGACGATTTCCTATACCGCTTGGCAGACGCTACGTGAACTCAGTTCCCTTGACGAACTTCGAGAGTTGCTTCACGACGCCAACGGTGGTGTGCGTAGGGCAGCGCTATTGGCTCTGCTTGAAACACACTCACTCTCCAAAGCTCAAATGCTCGCGCTGAATTCAGACAGCGATCCTCAGACTGCAGCAATCGCGCAACACTGGCTCGACAAAATGGCAAACGGCGGTGAGCAAGCGGTCGTAAAAGGGCGTCCGCTCAACCCAACACCTGAGCAAGCGGGCTCTGTTGATGCTCCCCGTGACAGTGTCGCATTGGTCAGAAATATTTTAGCGAAGAGCAAGAGTGGATACCGTTTGGTCCCGGGCGGGCTTGTCCAAGGCGGGCTATTGTATACGGACCGCGAGTACAAATTTCTGAAGTTGCCGGTCGTTTTGCAGGGCCTGGACCTCATCCAAACAGCCAATGACGACGATCGCTCGCAGGGCGACGCCTGGTTAACGTTCGAAGCGATTGTGCCATTACGAGTCACTGTGGCGGTCGACAAACGACAGACCGCACTGCCAGCTTGGATCCGTCAACAATTCAAAAAGACTGAAGGGCAGATCGTTTCCGATGACAGCACGCTGGAACTGTACATTCGGGACTACCCAGCCGGTCCGATTGAGCTGGGCGGAAACACGGATCGCAAATCAGACAGCCCAATTGCGAATTACATTGTCTTGCTTGAACCGATTCCGCTGATCCAGCACGCCGAGCCTGAATCAATCGACGGATTGCTTGAGCACGCACTGACGCTGTTGGAATCGGCCGATGCAACGCGCGGAGAGATCCTGTTCAAGCATCGCGGCGGCGCGGGGTGCAGCAAATGCCATAGCTTGAATGCGTCCGTAAACGCGTTTGGACCAAACCTTAGTTCCATCGGCTCGCGCGTCGCCCCGAAACATATCGTCGAATCGATGATCGAGCCCAACAAAGTGATCACCGAAGGCTTCAATCTGCTCACCGTGCTGACCGAAGATGGCCAGGTTTATTCAGGTGTTTTGCTCGAGGAAAGCGGATTGTCTTTGGCTATCGGGCTGAGTTCCGGTGAGCGAGTCGATATTCCCAAGTCATTGATCGACGAACGAAAAACCAGCAGCGTGTCGGCGATGCCCTCGATGGCTGCGTTGCTGACCGCGCAACAAATCGCGGATCTCAGTGTCTACCTGATCTCGCAGACCAGCCAAGCGGTGACTGCTGTCGGCGCAAAAAGTGATGACCCCAAACTGCAGAACTTTTCCTTTGATCAGGAATCAGATCGGCTGAACATTTCGCTCAACCAACAGGAAATTGCTGAGTTCGTATTCGACGACCCACAGATCTTGCGACCGTACTTTACTCGATTGAGAACAACTGGCGGGGTACAAGTGACGCGTAATCATCCACCCATCGCAAGCAAAGATCCGGTCGATCATGAAACGATGCATCCGGGAATTTGGTTAGCCTTTGGCGACATCAACGGCTCCGATTTCTGGCGAAACAAAGGCCACATAAAGCATGTTCGTTTTATTACAGATCCGACCGTTGACCGTCATCGACTTGTCTTTTCGACCGAGTCCGAATTGCTGTCCACTGATCAGCAAACGCTTGGTCGCCTGATGTGCCGGTTTGTGTGCGAGACACGATCTAACGGTTGGCTTCTGGTCTGGGATGCAACGTTTCTTCCGTTCGATCAAGATCTGGTTTTCGGTGACCAGGAGGAGATGGGATTCGGTGTTCGCGTAGCAACACCGCTCTCCGAGAAGAGTGGTGGTGTCATTACGAACTCTTCCGGCCTGACCACAGCCAAAGCAACCTGGGGGCAAGCGGCTCAGTGGTGCGACTACTCCGGCAAACTTGAGAATGAGCCCGTTGGTGTTACGTTGCTGACACATCCTGAAAATTTCCGCGAAAGTTGGTGGCACAATCGCGACTACGGTATTCTCGTTGCGAATCCGTTTGGCAGAGCGGCCATGAAACAAGGCGAGCCGAGCAGCATTCGAGTCGAACGCGACAAACCACTGCGTCTCGTTTTCGGCGCCATGATTCACAGCGGTAGCGCGTACGATCCGAAGCTTGCGTATCAAGAGTTCCTTGATACTGTGCGCGAACTCAAGTAGGCCGGGTACCTGCTCAGGTCGGCTTGCTAGAATACAAATGACGCCCTTCCATAGTTCAATGTTCCATTCCAGGCAGCCAGCGTATGAAAACAGTTGCGGAATTGCGAGTTGCCAGGCGTTCAATCAAACCACGGATCTTAATACGAGTGGCGATCAGGTCGTCCTGGCCTACTCAGATGCAAGTTCTGTTTGTCGTTGTCGTAACTATGGCAAACGCGCTGTTACCACAAACTGGAATCTGCCAGGACATTGCGTGAATCAATGTAACTCTATCCGAATCAAATGGTGGTCCATGTGAACCACACTGGAGCCAACTCTACTAAATTCAAGTTACTTCGATTGTGGCTGCCCGACGGTGGGAAAGATCCTCATGTCTTTCGTTTGACGCATGAGCTCGAACAGTTAACTTGTTTTCCAACAAATGCAACGCTTCAGGGTGATTCTCGCGGCGGCTTCGTCGTCAATTGCGACCCGCTTCCGCGAAGCTACGCGGTGGTTGAAGTGCAGATGGCATCCGGCGACGATGAAGTCGAATCATTGTGGGGCTTCCTGAAAATCAAACCGGACGTATTCGACATCAGTGGTGGCTGGATCGCTTCGGACATCAATGGCCGCAATAGTCTGACCATCGACGAATATGTGTTGACGCTGAGCAAAATGCACGTCAATACGGGACAGATCGAGGAAGTGCCTGGCTACACCGACAACCAGGAACGCTACAACAGATTTCCATTCAAACGCTTCAATCGAATGCAGGATTTATCGCGTTACGATACGGAAGAACTGCTGCCGACCATTCATGCGGTTGAGTTTATCGGCGAGCCCCAGTATGGCGGAGGGCGACCAATTCCGCCTCAGGAAGTTTGGAAGTTGCTCGCTCCGTATCATTCCAGTCGGTTACCAACGAGTGTCACGTTGAGCGAAGAACGCACGTGGCTCTATTACGCAGGCCTATCGGACTATCCGCACTACGATGCGTATCGCGTAATCGCTCCCGCAGCCGCTTCTGCACTACGATTCATTCGCGAGCATGCCTGTCAGCCTATAACCGCCGAAGATGTCGCCGCACATCTTGCCGTCTCGCGCAGTACGCTCGATCGCTGTCTGCACGCAGCGGTGGGACATTCGGCAACTGCTGCGATCATGCAGGCTCGGCTAGCGAGCGTTAAATCCGATCTCGCTGAAACGGATCTCTCACTACAAGCGATTGCGTCTCGAGCCGGATTCGCCTCCGTTCAGCATCTGGCAAATCTCTTTCGAGAAAGAGTCGGCATGACCGCTGGTCGCTATCGCCGGGACATGAGGCATTAGCGGAGTGGTAAAAGGGAATACACCAGTACGCGTCGCAAGCAAATGGATAAAGGTCGTCCTACGGGATGGCGAGGCCGGTGAGGGTGTCGAAGACCTGCGAGGTGCCGGCACCGACCAAGGTGATGGCGAGCCAGCGCTCTGGAGTGAGTAGGCCGGATTGGGATTCGAAATACGGCTCACCGCGCATCACTCGCTGGTAGTGAGCGGAGACTTCGTCGGGTGAGAGCGCGAAATCGTAGAAGGCGACTTCGTCAATCGTTCCGGTGAACGGTTCGCGGTTGTTAAAGTTTCCGATCGCGGCAGGAGTCGGCCCGCCATTAAGTACCAGGGTGCCCACCGGAAAGCCATGCGAGAACCGCTGTCGGCCATCAACATAGATCGCTTTACGCCCGGTGAAGCTGTCATAGGTGGAGACGATGTGGTGCGGCTTGGCGTCGGTCATTTCCTGCCGGCTCGGTCGGCCATCGTTTCCGTCAAGAGGCATGTCCAACTCGCTGTAGCCGTGCCCTTCCAAATGCAGCCCAAAACTCAAACACGGGCCGGGTGTGACTGCGGGAATATCAAAATTGTTCACGTCACCATCATTCTGAAAGCTCAACAACATCCGAAGGTTTCCATCTTCTTTACGAAAGATCTCATCATAGTCCATGGGGCTGCCGCTCCATCGGCAGACCACCAGCGCCTCGATGCTGATCCCGCTACTGCACGCCATGTTGCCGGTACCGACTTCAACCCCCGTGCCGGTTTCCATACGGACAACCTCATCCTTTTGATTCTCGAAGACCAGTGCTCCTGCTCCGACCAAACCCGGTGATCGCTTGATGTAATCGTGGCTGTAACGCAGGTCGGCTGCAGACTCGGCGGTGCCGCCTGAACCACGATCGTCAAAACTCCAGTAGTAAAGCGGCCTTCGTACGCGCGACTGAACTTCGACTTCGCCATCGATCACATCGACGCGAATTTGATCATGTGCCATCGTGGCGACGCGAAAATTGGTGCCGCGGTCCACCACTCGTAGGCCGCTGGTTTGAATCGAGTAATTCGAGTCAGGGCGAGTCAGGCTTGCGTGAACGGAACCTTCAAACAACACTCCTTCCGACCTGGAACTGGCTCCAAACATGGCCGGACCTTCGATCTGCACATCGGTGCCATCCGTTGTTGTCAGCCGAGTTGCGACCAAACGCCTGGCCGTATCGCGACTACGTCACCAAGTCGTTCAACGACGACAAGCCGTATGCACGCTTCGTCCAGGAACAATTAGCGGGCGATGTGCTGTTTCCGGGCACTGCGGACGGCATCCTGGGATTGGGCTTCATCGCGGCGGGACCGTGGGACTGGATCGGGCATGCCGAAGTGCCGGAATCCAAAATCGACGGCAAGGTCGCTCGGCACACTGATCGCGATGAGATGGTCAGTAATACGATGAACACGTTCTGTTCGGTGACGATTCAATGTTGCCAGTGCCACAATCACAAGTTCGACCCGTTTACTCAAGAGCACTACTACAATCTGCAGTCGGTCTTCGCAGCGGTCGATCGCGCGGAGCGGATGTATGACCTCGACCCGCAGATCGAGATGCAGCGGATTCAACAGAATGATCAACTGAAGACAGCTCGCGCGGCGCTCTCGACGTTGAATGCGGCCATTGAGAAAAACGGCGGGCCTGAGTTAGTGACGCTCGACAAGCAGATCGCTGTACTGCAACCCAGCGCCGCTCCCTTAGCCAAGCGACCTGAGTTCGGCTATCACAGCGGCATGTCTTCGAAGCAGGATGTTGAGAAGTGGGTGCAGATTGACCTGGGGCGCGAAGTCGATATTTCGAAGATCGTGTTGCGGCCTTGCCATGACGAATTCAACAACATTGGCGCGGGCTTCGGCTTTCCAGCGCGCTTTAAGATTTCCGGCGGCATCACGGCCAGCGACACGACGCTGCATGATGCCACGGCGAAGGATGTCCGGAATCCGGGGCTTGTTCCTTATGACGTCGAGCTTCCGAAGACCAAAGCTCGATTCGTCCGCGTCACCGCCACCAGGCTTGCTCCGCGACAGAACGATTTCATTCTCGCGCTGGCCGAACTTCAGGTGTTCGATGAGACTGGCAACAACGTGGCGTTGCAGTCGGCGGTGACGTCACTCGATTCGATCGAGGCACCGGATCGCTGGAGAAAATCAAACCTCACCGACGGCATCTGGGCAAGCGCCGGTGACGAAGCTGCAATCACGCAACTGGCAGAAGCTCAACAGCAGCGGCAAGTCATTCTGGATCGCATTACCACTGCCGAGCGAACTGCGGAACGCGAGCGGCTCAGCGAGGAGATTGCGTCGCTGGAGAGCCAGCTCAAAGCTTTGCCATCAGGCAAGTTGGTTTACGCGGCAGCAACTCACTTCACGCCGATGGGTTCTTTCAGTCCGACAAACGGCAAGCCGCGTGCGATTCACCTGCTGCATCGCGGCAATGTGCAGCAACCGCTCGCGCCTTCGGTGCCGGGAACCTTGCCGATTCAAATGAGTTCCGATTCGTCGCTCTCCACAGCCGGTCACTTCAACCTGCCGCAGGACCACACCGAAGGCGACCGTCGAGCAGCGCTCGCTCTGTGGATCACTCGAGCCGATCATCCACTGACCTGGCGTTCGATAGTCAATCGCATCTGGCAGCATCATTTCGGTCGCGGTCTGGTGGATACGCCCAACGACTTCGGTCGCATGGGGAAGCTGCCGACGCATCCCGAATTGCTCGATTGGCTGGCGGTGGAATTTCGAGACAACGGTCAATCATTCAAGAAGCTGCATCAACTGATCGTGACCAGTACGACGTACCAGCAATCGTCGGCACACGACGCATCCAACAGCACGATTGATTCCGACAACCGCTTCCTCTGGCGCATGAATCGCCGCCGACTCGGAGCCGAAGAAATCCGCGACACAATGCTGGCCGTCAGCGGCAAGCTCGACACGAAAATGGGCGGCCCCGGCTATTACCTGTTCGCGCTCGAGCGGCCCGAACACTCACCGCATTGGTGAGCATGTCGAAGCGTTTCAGAATGGGCTTGGTCCGTGGATGAAGTCGCCGTTTAAGTTCAAACCCTACGGTCAAAGCGGCAAGATGCTCAGCGATGCCGTCGCGCCGCTAGGTGACGTCGTCGACGAGATGGCGTTTATTCACAATGTCGTCGGCAAAACCGGCGTGCATTCTCAGGCGACGTTTCTGCAGGCGACCGGTTTTCAGAATCCAGGCTTTCCTGGCATGGGAGCGTGGATCAGCTACGGCCTTGGTTCGATGAACGACAACCTGCCCACGTTCGTTGTGCTGCCGGATCATCGAGGCTATCCGTCGAACGGCCCAAAGAATTGGTCGTCGGCATTCCTGCCCGCAAGTACTCAAGGGACCACCATTTTTCCGCAGCGCGACATTCCCATCGAAGACCTGTTACCGAAGTCTGACTTCGTCACCGCAGACAGTGATCGTGACGGACTTGCACTGCTGAACCGACTGAATCGCGGCTTCGAGCACCAGCGGCCTGGCGATTCGCGGCTGGATGCGCGAATCAAGACGTATGAGCTTTCCGCCAGGATGCAGCTCACCGCGCCGGAAGCTCTCGATCTCAGTCAGGAACCCGACCACATCCTGAAGATGTATGGGCTGGAAACAGCGGGTAAGACCTATGGCAGCGAGATCAATGTTCCGGAAGAAGCCGAGTATTTCGGTCGCAAATGTTTAATTGCGCGACGGTTGCTGGAGCGAGGCGTGCGGTTCGTGCAAATCTGGTCGGGCAACGACCACAGTTTTCCTCGCCGCAACTGGGACAGCCATGAAGACATCCAACGCGATCATGGCCCGTTGGCCAGCGGCATGGCGATCGGTGCGGCCGCGCTCATCAAGGATCTCAAACAGTGCGGCCTGCTCGAGGACACCGTCGTTCTCTGGACGACCGAGTTCGGACGCATGCCATCGACTCAAGGCAGCAAAGGTCGCGACCACAATCCGTATGTTTTCAGCAACTGGCTCTGCGGCGGCGGCATCAAGCCAGGCATCACCTACGGCCCGTCCGATCAATGGGGCTACAAGCCGCTGGATCGCGACAACCCGACTCAGGTCTATGACATCCACGCCACTATACTGCACCTGATGGGCATCGACCACACAAAGCTCACGTTCCGCAGCAACGGCATCGATCGCCGCCTGACTGACGTGCATGGTCACGTGTTGACGGACATTGTGACATGATGGATAGGAATGCAGCAGCATGCCGCTCATGTCAATAGAATTGTGACTGCTTGAAGATGAGGAGCCATGCGAAAGCAACTCCGAAGCGAAGCTGTTCTGACTCGGTCGCTGCCCTGTGTCCATCAGATGGTCGAAATGAGTTTTGCTTAGCCGAACCGCGCGAGCATTGTGTACTCGGGATCTTCAGAACTACCGCTTCGCGTGACGAGAAGATGATCGTCAACCGAGGCTTCCAGCAAGGCTGCCCGCAGTTTTGAGATGGCTTTGCGAACGCGTTGATGCGACTTTCGGCTCTCACCTTCCTCTGTCCCGATCACACGTGATGATTCCTGAAGGTCGACCGCTTGCTGGACCTCAACCAAGGTGCGAGCGCGACCTACGGGCGAGGCCAATAACCAAAAGAGCCGGCTGATCTGCGTATCGTTTCCAAGATAGATGCGTTTGCCCATGCACCAAGCGATACACGGATCATTCTCGTCGCGAAGGATGCTGGCTTCTTCCGCAGAACGCACTGCGGGGTGATGATGCCTGCGATTGGTGGCGGTTTACGATGAAGTTTCACCTCGCACAATTTTGGCACGTATCAACTCGCGTTTCGCCCACGCAATCGCCCACTGGTAAATCTCTTCCATCGTCATCGGGCCGGGCTCCTTCTCCGTGATGCGAGCCAACTCCTCCCACGTTTCTAGATCATGTGCAATCGGTTCGAACCCGTACTGACTCAACTCTTCGTTGAGCAATTGAAGCCCAGCTTCTGCTTCTTGCCGGAGTTCTGAAGTCAATCTCAGTTGTTCGGCTCGTGCTTCTTCTGAATACTCGCCGATGAGCCCTGAAGTTGTTCCTGGAAGGCTTGTTTAAGCTCTTTTGTAAATGCCGCCAACCTAGCACCCGATTTTCAAGAAGAGGTACTCTGACCGAAGCGGTGTTGTCTCGACAGCCAACTGCAAGCAGGTCGCCGTCGGGAGAGAAACAGATATCACGAACTTCGTCATCGAATTCCCAGGAGCGAAGTAAGGTTGTCTTTCCGTCTCGCCCTCGTTCCCACAGAATAACTCTGCCATCTGCGCAGCACGTGGCAAGGTACTTTCCATCCAGAGAATATTTCACAGACCAAGTTGCCTGCGCATGCCCGCTCAACGATTCAACCAGATCGCCACTCTTCACGTCCACAATGAATACGTCCCTTGAATCTCCCACTACAGCAAATTGTTGCTCAGTGGTGTCAAACTCAATGTGACGGATGCCTGGTGAGCTTGAATGCCGCCTCATCTCCGCCCCGAGATCGATAGAAGACTCTTCCACGGGCACCTCCGATTTCAGGTTCCGAATCTGTACGGACCCCAACGCATCTCCCACAGCCAATCGACTGTCGGAAGGTGAAAATGCTATTGCTCGAATTTGGCTGTTTGACCCTGGAATAGTAGATTTACTTCCTGTTCTGATGTCATGGAGCTCAACACTCTGACGGTCTCCGCTTGGATAAGCTGCCAATTCGCGGACGTTGGATAGGGCGACGCAAATGCGAGCCCAGCCCAAGAGTTGTTGGTCGCTGGTCAAAGTAGTAGTTAGGGGAGGAAGATTGACACGTAGATTCGGAAGCTTTCTTCTGGTGGATAGGTCGAAAAAAGTGATCAGTCCGTTTCCACATGCTACTGAAAGGAGATTGTGTGTCTGCGAAAGACTCATGCCTCTGATCCTCCCATCCATCTCGATTGGCAGTGTGCTTCGATTCTGTGAGCCAAGTCGCCAGAGATAGTGCCACTCAAACCCTCGCTGGCCACTTGTCGAATGCCTGCCCAACAAGGTCTCGAATAGGTTAATGTTGTTTCCGCTCCAGGCCTGGTTAGCCAGGTTCATATCCGATGCGTACAGCTTTAGATACTGATCATGTTTTGCGTCCTCTGCACGTCGCCATAGCCATGTCGTCGATCCGAGAAAAACACAAATTACACAGATCAATATCGCTACGAGGCTGGTGATTGTTGGCCTCTTTCGGCACCACTTCAGACTTTTCTCCAGCCTTCCAGCTGGTCTCGCCATAATTGTCTGACCGTTCAAAAATCTTTCTAGATCATTGCCAAACTCTTCGGCAGTTGAGTATCGTTTGTCCGGTGCCTTTTCGAGGCACTTCAAACAAATAGTTTCCAGATCACGGGGAACTGTACTTTTCAGTTTTCTAAGACTTGGTGGCTCATCGTTGATCACCTGCTGCAGCAGCATCCTCATGTGACCACTTCATGGACGGCAACGATGTTGGGGTGCTTTAGTTGAGCGGCAGCCTGGGCTTCACGAATGAATTCCGCAGTTTCTGCTTGGTCAAGTTGTCCTTTCCTTGGAATTTTAATGGCAACATTACGATCCAGCCGAGTGTCGCGAGCAAGCCAAACAATCCCAAACGCACCAGCACCTATTTGACTTCTAAGTTGGAAGCGGCCAAAGCTCTGATGTTCACCTTCCTTGTGGCTGATCGTTTCTTCACCAATCAAGCTGAAAACGGCACCACAAGACGGGCAATCGATCGCGGAAAGCTCCGCATGTTGACCGGTACTTACCGTCTCATGGCAGTTAGGACATCGGACAAGCATGGACTGGCCTATTAATGACATCCGGCGGAATTGGGAACTGGGCACCATTCACCAACTGGTATTGTTTGGTGAACCTCTGCTCGGCGAATTGCTGCTGCAGAATGCTCATTATAATCTCGGTAAAAAACGGCTAAACAGACGGTTGGTTCTTCAGGATTGTTCCACGTTACTCGATGCCTCATGTGAGACGGGATCAGCACGAAATCACCAAGCTTGGGGTGAACCGTTTGTGCATCGCCATCAAACACCAGCGTGGCTTCGCCCAGCAAGACGCGCGTGATACGGCGTTCTTGGCCTGACTGTCCTCTGCTCAACAAACTGCTTGCAATGCAGTCTTTCGCTGCATTAGAATGACACTTTAGTTACACGCGCGTCGAATACTAACTGCATAGGGTGATGGTAGTGCGAGGCGTGGCAAGTCGATAGACAAGCTATCATTCCGTTCCCGCTACGCGCCCAGTTGGGACATATTGCTATTCGTTAGGCCATCATGAATATTTGCGGACCTGACTTATCTGAAAATTGAGTTTGGCACTTTGGAGGATCTGATTTGTGATTGTTCGAGACGTGCTATTTGCATTCCTGGTCGTCGTGCCGTTTAACTCAATGTTAGGAACTGAGCCAAAGCTCTCCAACGAACTTGAAGCGTTCCGCTGGATGCTGGGCGAGTGGATTGCGGACCAAAAGGAGGAAATGGTCGGGAAGCAGTACTTAACTGCTGACTCATGCTATTTCCTAGGAACTTTACTAGTGACGGCGAATGAAGATGGGACAAGAATATTGTTCCGATACAAGTACTTCGAAGAGTCATTCTATAATGACCACGTCACCTGCTACGAGGAGGCGTCTTGGAATGAGGAGAAACAGGGACTGGACTTCAAAACCGAATTCAAAACGGAAAGAACCGGACCAGCTGGTTTGGGTAATGGTAAGTTGCCCGTTCGAAACCTCAGTATGCAAGTTACCAAACATGAAATCGAATCCTCGTGGCGTATTCGCCAAGAGGATTCCTTGATGCTGCGACGTCCTATGTACGTGACGCAACGGAAACGTCGTTTCTCATTGAAGCCCTCGGATGCGCCCAATTCGGTTGTTGAGCAGGACGCAGCGGCAGATCAGAAGGATGAGGCTGAATCATCGGTTAAAGAGCGGTGAAAAGTCCCGAAAGTGTTTAAGCTAAGGTTGCTGATTCCAAAATGTTCGCATTTGGCGGCGTGGGGCATCGATTTGGAGAAGGAGAGGACGTGGTGAACTCACTGCAAACCATAGAACTCACGGATGGAGGTATTCTGCTCTATGACGAGTCCTTTCTGTCGTTCGAATTGGCGGATCGATACTTTATCACAATCAGGGATGAGTGTATTTGGGAGCAAAAGCCGGGCATCTTCGGTCACATGCAGCCTCGCCTGACGGCTTCTTATGGGGATGACGGCGTGACGTATCGTTACTCAGGCACCGTCAACGTCGGCTTTCCATGGACGCCGACGCTACTTGAGATCAAGGAGAAGATCGAAGCTGTACAGGGCCAGTACAATTACTGCCTGTTAAACCGCTACCGATCCGGTCAGGACAGTATGGGGATGCACGCTGATGACGAGCCTGAATTGGGGAACGTGATCGGCTCCTTGTCGTTGGGAGCGACTCGGACCTTTCGGATCAAGCACGACAAGACAAAAGAAACGATGAGCTTCCCGGTCGGTCACGGTACGCTAATCATAATGGCTGGAACGATGCAACAGTTCTGGAAGCACGAGATCCCCAAGACAAAGCAACCGGTCGAAGAACGCATCAACCTGACGTACCGGCAGATTGTTGAGGCAGCGTGATAACATCTGTCGTCCAAACTCGACTTTGAGACAACTAAAACGGACGAATGGCGTCACTCATTTGTGCCGCATCTGTCCAAC
>JBGSJT010000174.1:0-1773 GCA_041741715.1 Pirellulaceae bacterium
TCGTCATCGAAGCTCCATTGATCACCGACCGGATCGTTGCCGTTCATCTCGTTATCCAGCCGAGTCCGCTGCCACTTGTAGAAGTCCGCCATGAACCAGCGTTTCTTGCCGGCGCGGTACTCCAAATTCTCTTCACGCGAGTTGATAAATCCAGGGTTGGGAATAACTTCGCGATCGAATCCCAGGTCGACACAAAACTTGCGAAGACGCTTCTCCAAGATAAAGTCCGTCGTATCAATGTAGCACAGCTTATTTTCGGCTCGGTCGTTGATCGCTTTCTTAATCTGGCCAGCAAGCGACGGGTTCTTGGCGTCGAATTCGACGTACGTTACCTCGTATCCTTGCTCCCGAAGCTCGGCCTCGTATCTCTTCATGCTGACGCGATGCAACCACAGTTTTTGCTGGTGGAACTGCATCGGATACCGATGATCCCCAAAGAAAAGCGAGTCCTCGACCAGAATGATTCGAGACGGTTTGAGACTGAGCCCGGGGTGCTTTGCAAAGAGTTGGTTCGGGAAAACGAGTAGGATCATGACACATTCGTTGTAAAGGTCTCGCAGCCTGTGTGAAACGTCGGCCACGGGGTCACCGGGGCGTTCGTTGGCTGATTGTGGAATTGTAGGGTCAAGGAAAATAATTCGGAAAACGGAGGAGGCAAGCCGTAATCTGAATCCGGATAATCAGCATCTTGTCGCATCTCTACAGTGCTTTCATCGTCATTTCCATCCGTTCTCCAATTTGACGAATGGAAATGCAAGACATCTGCGTTTGGCCGTTCCACCTCTTTCGGCGATATAACTAGCACGGTGAGGCAGGGGTGATACAGAAGCGATCAGCAAATCCAAAACCGAGCAAGACCTGTGTCGCTTGCGGACGCCCCTTCACTTGGCGTAAGAAGTGGAAGGCCACTTGGGAACAGGTTCTCGGCTTTTACGCTTCGTGGAAATGGTGAAGTAACTTGATGCAGATTGCTGAACTCCATGGGTCGCTCCCTCCACCACTCTTGGAGCGAATCCGCCTGCTTGGTCGCGACCAAGTTTTCTCCGAGGGAGATTTAGTTCTCTATTGGATGCGAACAGCAATTCGTGCGGATGAGAACCCGGCACTCAATGTGGCGATTGAGTTTGCGAACCAATTGGGATTGCCGCTGTTGGTTTACCATGGCCTCTCGGAACGCTACCCGTTTGCTTCGGATCGACATCACACATTTGTGCTGCAAGGTGCACGTGATGTGCAGCTGGAACTGAGGGAGAGAAACATTCCCTATGCCTTGCACGTTGAGCGACCGGAACATCGCGAGCCGCACTTGAAGGCGCTTGCGCTGCGGGCAGCGATCGTGGTCACCGAAGACATGCCTACTGAGCCGCTACGGAGCTGGACCGTCTCACTCAGTCGTGCAATCCGGTGTCCTATGATGGTTGTCGATACAGCCTGCATCGTGCCCATGCGGATGATTGGTCGCAGCTATGAAAGAGCGTTCGAGTATCGAGACGCAACGAAGAATCTCTACACGGAACGAGTGTCGCGAGAGCCCAACGATTCTGTGCCGAGCCCCCACACCGTGGCGTCAATCGATCTGCCTTTCGACCCCATCGATTTGCAGGTTTGCGACATCGCAATTCTAGTCAGTCAATGCGAAATCGATCACTCGATCGGACCAGTGCCGCAAACCAAGGGTGGATCCGTCGCGGGCTACCAGCGTTGGAAAAATTTTGCAAACAAGGGGCTATCAGCCTATACCCGTCGACGCAACGACGCGCTGATCGACGGCGT
>JBGSJT010000175.1:0-89701 GCA_041741715.1 Pirellulaceae bacterium
TTATGGTGGGAGGGTCGGAGCCTAAGCGACGGGGAGGGAAATTCCAGCCAAGCCCCCCTCTCCGCTCGCCGACCAACTTCGTCGGTGCCCGTCGCGACTCTCCCCCTGGGTAGAGTTAGCCATACTGGCGATCAGCGAGAAGTGTCGAAAAATCTATTGTATGTCGCGCCGAGAAATCCGCTTATCCAGCCCGAGCTTCGGCTCAATGCATAGGTGGATTTTTCAAGGCACGAACGGAAACGTGTCGTCGAGGTTGGCTTGGGATAACTCGGCCAGGAAGGGAGCGACGCGGCCCACAATGGCGTCTGTCAGTTGGTCTCCCTTGGCGGCGGTGGCTTGGTGAGGATTGCCGGAGCCGGAGTTGGTGGTGAGCAAATGCCAGGGACGCGTCAATCCAATCCAGCCTTCGCGCAGCGCTTCGAAACGCAGTTCGCGACGCTCACCGGCGTCGGCGGAGAGGCGGCCATCGTCGGTGCGTTGAACTAGATCGGGACGAAAGGCAAGGATCATCGATGTCTCCATCTCCCCCGCATGATCGTCACTGTGCTCGCAAATCTTGTTCGCCACATCGCGAATCATTTGATACCAGTTGCACAAAAAGATCTGCACTTGAGTCCGTCCATGGATCTCGCGCAAGAACGGTTTGAAATCGTTCCCACCGTGACTATTAAAGATGAGTAGCTTGCGCAGACCACTCGCTTCGAGCGTTGCCACCACATCGCGGAGCACCAGAAACAAGGTGCTGGGTTGCAAATTGATGGCCAATGGAAACTGATGAAGATTGGATTCGGTACCATACGGAAAGGTGGGCAATTGCACCACGCGCCCACCCAATTCCCAAGCGCGAGCGCAACAACGATCGGCTAGCGTACTCGCTTCGATGGAATCAGTGCCGTAGGGCAAATGCAAATTGTGCGGCTCGGTCGCCCCCATGGGTAACACTGCCACTTGCCAATCCAACCGCCGCGCGTCGGCGAGTGTCAAATCTTCCAGTCGCCAACGGTTGGCTTGAAGTGTCATGTTGCTTTCCTCGAGCGCATTCTTCTTTTTGTCGTAGCATCCTAATTGGACAGCGCCACTTTGAACGCTTGGATTTGTCGTAAACCCGTTGGAGTCCAGGCTTTAGCCGCTTTGCATGTCGAGCGTGAAAAAAGCGGCTAAAGCCTGGACTCCAACGCAAAGTGGCGCTGTCCAACTAAATCGAACTGCTTAACAATTTATTTAGCCATGCCTGGTCGCTTTCAATCAAAGCTGGCATGAGTGGTAAATGATAATCGATCGACAGATCATACCGCGCTCGTGTGTAAACTTCTGAAAATGTTTGTTGCAGGTCGAGCAGGGTGTCGGCATCACCCAGCTTGAGTGGGATGGGGATCGTTGGCAGAGGCTGACGCCAGGGCCACGCATAGACTTCGGCGCGAGGACGACGCTGTGCGCGGCTCAGACAGACGTGGTAGTCACCCGGGGGGAGTTGGCCGATAACCGGCAAGTCCTTGCCACCTCGCAACAAATCAATTTCAACCAAGTGCGCTTCACTTGAGAGTAATTCACTGCGTTTCTTTAAGTATTCGACGCGCCCATCCGCTCCACTGCGTTTGTTGGTGGGAGAGAGTAATTCGATCACTGTCACCACTCGCTGTGAGCTCCGCTGGCGAATCAGTAAATAGGTTTCGCGTCGTTCTTCTGGCATCGGTAGAAGGCATTCAACGGCCACTAACGATGGTGAGCCAACTGACTCCCTTCCGCTTGCCAGCCCAGGTTGTCGATCGACGATCGCCACATCAGTTTGACGCACATTCGTCGCACCGGTCCCATGGCTTTCGACGTAGACGCGACGTTCGACGCGGACGAAGTAGTCGGGCTCGATGCTGGGAGTCAGGGTATCAGCCAACAAATTGTTGAAACGCGAATGGAAATCTTCCCACTCTTGGCACTCGATAAAAGGATCCATTCCTGGAAAAGGAGATTTCATGGAGGTTTCCGGGAAGAAATGCAGCGGCAAACGCGGACTCGACGTTTGATTATTGACGCAGCCGTGATTATAGACGCAGCAGCGCAGTCTGTAACTCTCCGGAATAATCCCTTGGTGGCGTTGAGCGCTGGCCACACATCGGTCAGAATTGCAATCTCTTCCCGCTTGTCAGCTCACAATCACAAAGCACTTCCCATGAGTAGCTCCCCCTCGGATGCGCCCAAGTACGAATTCTTTTCTCAGCTTGCACGAATTATCAACTCGGGACAAGCCCGCTCGATTGTTGTTTCAGGGAATGTCAACGATCTTTTTTTTGATGGGCAGAAGTACGTTCCGCTTGTCCCTTTCCTACTTCGTAAGACCGGGGTGGGGGGGCTGATCCAAGTGGTCTATGAATTGAATGGCCCTGTGCGGCTGGCTACCGAGGATCAAGCTAAATTGCGCGAGGCCTGGGCGGCCTGGAAGACCGGCGTCGATCTCAATTCGTTGGCGATCAAGGACATGGGACAGGAAAGTAGCAAGATCGACCTGCGCCGTCGCGAGTTCGATCAGTACTTGCGCGACGCGATCGGCAACGCCACTCAGGCGCTGGAGTTCATGCGACAATTGACGATTTGCGCGCGTCACGCGCTGCGCGAAAATTTGCTGATCTTTATCGAAGCGGCGGATATGCTGCTCCCCGGTGGAGATGAAAGCATGTCGCGGATGAATGATATGCAACTGCGAAGGATCGCAATCGTGACTGACTGGTTCAGCGATCCCGATTTCTTTTCCGGAAAGGACACCGTCTGCTTGATAACTGAGTCGCGGAGCCAAATCCACTCGCGCATCGCCCGCTTGCCGCAAGTCTTGGGGGTTGAGGTTCCAGCTCCTGACTCGCAAACTCGTCGCCACTTCCTGTCCTGGAATCAATCGCAACCGGCCGCTTCGACCATTCCTGTTCCCGAGGAGAGTGGTGCAGAGCAGGGGAGTCCGGAAGTGGCCGGTCAATTGGATGTGCTGGCCGAATCGACGGCAGGGTTGAGCATCCATGCCTTGCGACAGTTACTGCTGGCGGCGGCGTACAGCAATCAACCCGTATCACGTGACGATGTGATTGCCCAAGTGGAGCAGTTTATTCAGACTCAATTGGGAGAAGATGTCGTCGAGTTCAAGAAGCCCACACATACACTCAAGGATGTGGTGGGGGCGGAAGGGCTCAAGAAGTTTTTGGCGGAGTACATGCTCCCCAGGTTAAAACTCCCCGACGATCGAGCCCTTCCCGGTGCGGGAGTAGCGGGGCCGATCGGCGGTGGTAAGACATTTATCTTTGAAGCGGTGGCGGCGGAACTCGACATGCCGGTTCTCGTGCTCAAGAGCATTCGCAGTCAATGGTTCGGTCAAACCGATGTCATCTTTGAACGTCTCCGGCGAGTGCTCGAGGCACTGGAAAAGGTGGTCATTTTCGTCGACGAGGCGGATACACAGTTTGGCGGCGTGGGGGAAGGATCGCACGAAACCGAGCGTCGTTTGACTGGCAAAATTCAAGGGATGATGAGCGATACACGACTGCGGGGGAAAGTGATTTGGTTGCTGATGACGGCCCGAATTCACTTGCTCTCCCCCGATATTCGTCGTCCAGGGCGAGTGGGAGATTTGATCATTCCCGTGTTGGACCCCGTCGGGCAGGATCGGATCGACTTCATCAAATGGTTACTAAAACCTGCTGGAGCGATTGGCACCAACTTGGTCGAGTGGCTGGATCAAGAGGGGTTGTCCCCCGATTTCTCAGCGGCGGGTTTCGCTGCGTTACGTAGTCAAATCAAGGCCATTCCACCCCGCAGTGAGCAGGAACTGAAGGATTCCATCGGGGACTTCATTCAACCGGCCATTGGACAAACGCGGCGGTACCAGACCTTGCAAGCTTTGGTAAACTGCACCCGACGCAGTTTATTGCCCGATCCGAACGTTACCGAAGAACAGCGCGCCCTCTGGGAGCGAGAAATCAGCCTATTGGAAGCTCAGGGGATTCGTTAGTAAGGTACTCCCCCGCAGGGGAGTACCTGAATAATCCCATTTTGACAGGACGGAACTTCGGGTTTCTAGCACTCGCTCGGGCGTTGCTGCAATGTTGTGCTCCGCGGCTAGCGCCTGAGGTTTACGAAGAAAATCATTACGTAAGAGGAATAATCATGGGCAAAAACCTACACACCCTCGTTTGGACCGTCGTCGCAGCCTGCTGCACCCTGGCCGCACAGGCCCAGGAAAGCTTTCAGCAACTGGTTGGAAACGTCGCCGTGCAACCGGTTGCCAAGAGCGAGTCGATCCAGGTTCCGTACATCACCTGGGGTGGCGACGTCGCTACTTTCTTGGCCAACGGTGATCTGCAAACTCAGAGTGGATCGATCTATCAGACCGAAGGACTCAAAGTCAATCTGGTGGCGGGCGATGACTTCGTGGGGCAAGTCAAGAATTATCTGGCTGGTAAGTCGCCGATGCTGCGCGGTACGTTTCGCATGTTGGGACAAGCCAGTGGAGTGCTAGGGGCCGATCCTCGCACGAAACCTGTCGTAATCATGCAGCTTTCGTGGAGTGCCGGAGATCACATCGTCGCTCGTCAACAAATCAAATCGCTCAATGATCTGAAGGGGAAGAAGATTGCTTGCCAACAAGGGGGCCCGCACGTCGGCTTGCTCTATGACTCACTCTCTGCTGCGCAGCTGACAAACCAAGATATTCAAATCGTGTGGACCAAGGATCTGACCGGTCCCAAGGGGGCTGCAGAACTCTTTCGCCAAGACGCCAGTATCGATGCGTGTTGTGTCATTACACCCGATCTTTTGGGTCTGACAGGCGGGTTCGATGTGGCCGGAAGTGGTGCCGAGGGGACGGTGCAGGGTGCCCATGTGATCAACAGTACCCAACAGATGAGTCGTTCGATCGCCGATGTCTACGCTGTTCGTAAAGATTGGTACGACGCCAATAAAGAATGGGTGGCGAAGTTTGTCGCCGGTTACTTAAAAGCCACCACCGAGGTTGTAAAACTTCGCAAGGAATTTGAAACGACTCAAAAAATGAGTCCCGCCTACCGTCAGTTGCTGGCCCAGAGTCAAAAGATTTTTGGTGAGGAGGTGCTCCCCACGCTCGAAGTTGATGCGCACGGATTGTTGTTGGATTGCAACTTTGTCGGCCTCCCTGGACAGATCGCCTTCTTTCAAGACAAAGGGAACCTGAGTGGCTTCGAAGGGAAGATGAAAGAGTCGCTCGATTTGGCGACCGGCTGGGGCTACGCCAAAACACGCAATGGTTTCGAACCGGTGGTATTGGACTACAAAGCCATTGCTAAATTGGCGGGAATTGAATATATCCAACCCACGGCCAGCGAAGGAAGATTCGCGGATGCGGGAGAATCGGTCGATCAATTCTTGGGAGGCAATCTGGATGAAAATACGATTGTCAGTTTCACCATTAACTTTGAACCGAATCAGGATGGGTTTTCCGTCGACCGCTATGGGGCGGAATTCAATCGCGCAGTGAAAGCGGCTTCGACCTTCGGCAATGCGCGAGTGGTGATTCGTGGTCATTCCGATCCGACCAAGACCCTTATCGACTTGGTTAAATCAGGAATGGCCAAAGGGATCATTAAGCAATCGGGAACGGCGGGCAACTATCGCTATTTCTTCAAAGGGAAGCCACTTGATCTCGAGAACCTCAAGGAGGTCATGGGGCTGATCGAATCAGGTGCCTTTGCCGGGGGGAATCCCGATCCGACCGTGACCATGCAAGCCGCCCTAAATCTCTCCAACGCTCGCGCGGCCGAGGTCAAGCAGTCGATCGCCGATTATGCCCGCTCGATCGGTGCCAACATAGATTTATCGCAAATTACGCCGGTGGGAGCTGGCATAGCCGAGCCAATCGTCGCTAAGCCCAAGACGCTCGACGAAGCCAAAGAAAACATGCGTGTTGAATTTAGAATTGTCAAAGTCGACGCCGAAACAATCGCCCCCAAAGATTTTGATTTTTAGCACCCAGACCCCCGCGAGCTGGCTCGCTGGTGAATCAGTTTTTTGATTAGCCGCTTGTCGAATGGGCGTGGATCCTAACTACCAAAACTTTGGCTCCTGCCAGACAAGCGGGCAGCGGCCGACGCAATCTGGCTAACGGCGAACTTACTAACAAATAAAACTTTGGCTCCTGCCAGGCAAGCCTGCCGGGGCCGCATGAATGAGCTGGTATGGCACATCATCGCAGTCGATATCTACTACCGCCAACAGGTTTAATGCTGCTGCTCGCAGTCGGACTATTACAACCAGTTCGTGCTCAATCACCGCCATCGCAAACGGTAGTGGTTGTTTTGGATGACTCGGGTTCGATGGACAACAACATGCGAACCGACCGCGGGCGCGTAAGGCGAATCGGTGCGGCCAAGGATGCGCTCACGCAAGTCCTATCACAATTGTCCACTGAAACCCGTGTAGGTGTGTTGGCACTTAATTCACAAGTCGAGGGGACGCACTGGGTCGTTCCATTGGCGCCGCTGTCAGATAACGATTGGCGCGGTCAGATTCGGTCAATCCAAGCGGCGGGAGGGACACCACTGGGTGAATATCTAAAGCAAGGGGCCGATGCTCTGCTCACTGCGCGGGCCGCTCGTCCGTATGGGAGCTATCGCCTATTGATTTTGACCGATGGAGAAGCCAGCGACCAGATGTTAGTTGATGCGTACTTGCCGAGCATCTTAGCGCGCGGCCTGATGGTGGATGTCATCGGCGTCGATATGGACGGGGAACACTCTTTGGCACTCCGCGCCCATTCGTATCGCCGCGCTGATGATGCGGCGGCACTAGAACAGGCGTTGGCGGAAGTGTTTGCCGAAACCTCTGCAGACGACGCCGCCGTCGCAGCCGATTTCGAATTATTGGCTGGACTCCCCGACGAGTTTGCGGTGGAAGCGGTGAAGGTCTTGACACAACGCAACGATGAACCAATCGTGGCTGGCGAGATCGACAACGATACTTGGTTTTCGGCCAATTCCAACCGTTCCGGTGGGGCCAACGTAGCCAGCACGGCGCTGAGCGGATTGTTGTGTTGCTTCTGCCCCTTGGCGATCGTGGGCCTGACGCTGGTGGGCTTCCTGATGCTGGTCCGCAAGCGAAAATAGACCGTTAGGCGACCGGCGATTAAACTTCTCCCAGCTACAATAAAGTCATTTTTGCCGCTCGCCTTAAAAAATTTCAATTGAGTGTAATCCGTGAGTAAAGCGAAGATATTTTTGGCTTCCGTGGTGTGGCTAATCATCTTGTCGATCGGAGTTTTTCTGTATCGACTGTGGTATGTCCCCACTGTGGCCAAACAACAGGAGCAACAACAAGCCGAAATCTTAGAGCAGACCAGTGGCAATTCGAACTACAAACATCGTTTGGCGATCGGCTTGGATGCCTTCTCTGGTTATGCCATCCTGCGCTCCGACGCGCTGCAACAACAATTGCGCAGTCAGCAAATCAAAGTCGACTTGGTCGATGATGGAGCCGACTATGGCCAGCGGTTGGATGATTTGAGCTCTGGAAAATTGCAGATGGCGGCCTTCCCGATCGACGCGCTGCTCAAGACCTGTCAACGCACAGGGAGCTTGCCGGTAACGATCGTGGCGCTCATTGACGAAACTCGCGGGGCGGATGCCTTGGTAGCGTACAAGTCGAAATATGCCAATGTCGATGCGCTCAATACGCCTGGGACACAATTTGTGTTGGTGGGAGATTCACCCAGTGAGACCCTAGTGCGGGTGCTCATGCACGATTTCCAACTCGATCAAGTCAAAGACAGTTCTTTCGCGCGGGTGGCTAGCGAGAAAGAGGTGTTAGCACGTTACAAGCAAGCGACACCGCAATCGTCGGAAGTCTTTGTGACGTGGGAACCGATGGTGAGCGAGCTCTTGGAAAACGATCAATTGCACGTGCTGATCGACAGCTCCGCGCAGTCGGGGACGATTGTGGACGCGCTAGTGGTCAGTCGCGATTACCTCATTAAAAACGAACCCGTGGTGCGCAGCGTGCTCGAAAGTTACTTTCGCGCGCTGTATTCTTACGGCGAACGTTCACAGTTAATGGAATTGGTCCGCCGCGACGCCAGCGACCAAGGCGCGCATTTGACAGCCGAGCAGACCGAGCGTCTGGTGGATGGGATCGTCTGGAAAAATACGCAAGAGAATCTGGCGCACTTCGGACTGCGCAGTGCTGCGGTAACGCACATTGAAGATATGATCGATCGCATCAAGCGGGTGCTGATGGAGACGGGTGGTTTGGCCGCTGATCCGACCGGTGGTGATTCGAGCAAGTTGTTCAATGAGCAGGCGCTGCGCGATCTACAGGGGGCAGGTTTTCATCCAGGTGTTTCTCCCGAGTCGGTGCGCGAGGATGTCGCGCTGCCGAACCTCACGGAGCCGCAATGGTTGAAGTTGGTGCCGGTCGGGACGGCTCAGGTGCCGCCGTTGATCTACGCTCGGGGAACCGCTCGATTGACCGAATCAAGCCAAGCCAAGTTGGATGAGTTGGTGGAAAATTTGAAGAGCTGGCCCAACTACTACGTGATGATTCGGGGAAACGCTAGTACGGTGGGGAATGCCGAGGCAAATCGGACCCTGGCTCAACAACGGGCTGCCGCTGCTTTAGAATACCTGCTGTCCAAGGGAGTTCCGGCAGCGCGATTCCGAGCCATGGAGGGAGAACTGTCAGGCCAAACATCGGTCACTTTCGTCCTCGGGCAAACTCCGTATTGAGGCCATGTTTAATAAGGCCGTCTGACCCGAATTGCACGAGGTTAAGGAGCCGTGAGCGGTTTTGGCGCTAGCCACCGGTTCATTTGCAGGGTGTTCACCATGAACTCGGCTACAATAGCCATAAGTGCCTCCCCTTCTTGATTGGAGAACCTCCATGATTTCCCTAATGGTCAACGATCCTCAGCTTGCCCACGAACTGATCGCTGATCGCCAGGCTCGACAGATTGATCGTTACGACGAAGTCTGGGACGATATCTACATCATGTCGCCACTCGCCAACAACGAACACCAGTCTCTCGCCACCGAGTTGTCTGCCGCCATTGCCACCGTCGTTGATTGGCGAAACCTCGGTCGTACGCTCACCGGAGCGAACGTCAGCAATCGACGCGACGATTGGACACGCAACTACCGCATTCCTGATATCTTGGTGTTTAGAAATGACACCACCGCCGAGGACTGCGACACCCACTGGATCGGCGGCCCCGACTTGGCCATCGAAATAGTCAGCCCCGGCGACAGGACGCTCGACAAACTCGATTTTTATGCCGACGTAGGCACCAAGGAATTACTAGTGATCGACCGCAATCCGTGGCAATTGACTCTCTATCGCATCAACATTCAAAGAAATAAACTCGTCCCCGTCGCCGTCAGTTGTCCGGGGCAACCCGGCTTGATCCAGATGGAAACATTCCCACTGGTAATGCAGTTCGACGCTGAGCAATCCAGTCTGAAGGTCATTCATTCCAGCGACCAAAGTACGATTCGCTCAATTCCGATGCGGCTGAGGGAAGCTTAGCCGCAGCTCAGTCCATAAAGGCAAAATGAGTGGATCCAGTCAAACGCAAGGTGATCTCCGAACTGTTTTTCGCCCCCAGTGTGGTTCTTCCGATTGTGGGTGGCATCAGTGCTGGATTGTTATCTTGGGGAGTTGGCGGGGTCGGTTTGCTCTCTGGGGCAGCCGTGATTGGGATTCTGGGTGGCGTCGGCTGGATGTTAACCCGCATCATCTTCAAAATCGAAGTTATCACCGATCAGGCCATGCAGGTCGAGCTCGATAAACGCCTGCAGTCGGAGAATCAGCAGCTCGATGCACTCGCGCGTAGGCTGCAAACTGACCGCGATCATCGTACACAGGACTATCTAACTCTGTTAAGATCATTGCGCCGAGATTTTGAGAGTGCCGTGCATCAGCCTGGGGTACAATTCCGCAGCGCCCAAGTTCGAGAGAAGGTGAGCCAAGTATTCGTGGCCGTGGTTGATCAATTGCAGCAGTCGTATCGATTGTGGGAACTATCCGAACAGGTCAAGGGTAAATCACGTGATACGATATTGGCGGATCGCGAGCGAGTCTTGCAAGAGGTCGAGGTGACAATCGACCGCTTACGTGGGACATGTGAGCAGTTCGTCGGTTTGGTAAGCCGCGACCACCATGTCGACCTGGCAGCCATGCGCGAGGAGCTGGATGCAACGATTCAAGTGGCCAAGCGAACCGAAGAGCGGATGCGGGAGCTGGAACAACTACCCAATCAGAATCGCGCCGTCGACGCATTTACCTCCGATCAACGGGCCACAGAACATTAGGCCACGGAGTATACGGTCACTGTGTACAAGGTCACTGTGCGTTGAAGGTGGCCGCCGCAAAGCAACATGAGATTGAATTAGGTCACTTAGATCACGTCCATGAGTCATATAAAGGGATTCCATTAATGTTTAAAGCTGTCGGTAAATATTTTCGGGCTGTATGGTATTTGATGACCTTTCGTGTGGACAAGGCGAGCGAGACTCTGCGGATGAATCCCGGTGTCATTTCTGCCAATTATGATCGAGTTATCGAGGAGAAGCGACAGCGGCTCAACCAATACAAGGATGCCATCAGCGCCATGATTGCGCAAGAAGAATCCAAGAAGGAGAAGCTGCGGACGGTGACCAGCGACATCGAGAAATTGGAGAAACTGCGAGCCGGTGCGGCGTCGAAGGCCAAGAGTTTGGTCGAGAAGTACCACGGCGATGTCGAAGCCGTCAAAGGGGATCCCGACTACATCAAATGTCAGTCGGCCTTCAAGGATTTTTCGAGCACCTTGGCCGAGAAGCAAAAACGGGCCAGTGAGATCGACGACGATTTGAAGCAGTTGGTGGCCAATGTCAGCGGGCACAAGACTCAAATCCAAGCCCTGATGCGCGACTTGGAAAAGCTGAAGGAAGAAAAGCACGATGCCGTGGCCGATGTCCTGTCGGCTTCCGAAGAGAAGCAAATCGCCGATATGATGACCGGCTTGTCGAACGATCGCACCAGCGAAGAACTCCGTGAACTACGCGAAATACGTGGCAAGGCCCATGCCAACGCGCGAGTTAGTCGCGAATTAGCGGGGATGGATACCAAGCGGGCTGAAGCTGAGTTCATGGAGTATGCCCAAACCAGCGAAGCGGATGATGAATTCGATGCTCTCATCGGTTTGTCCTCCAAGGAATCCGCCTCCCCGGCAACCCAGCAAGATTCCAAGATTCCAGAAGCGTAGTTGAGTGCCGCTAGTTTAACGAATGTGTTTTAGGAGATAGGTCGGATGATATTAAAATGCTTGGGCGGGCTCTGCTTGCCAACTATTTTACTGCTGGCTGGTTGTACCAATTCCAATTCGGGTGGTTCGGCATCCAGCGGCAGCACTGGTGATGGTGGGCCGGCGCCCAGCTTTACTCTCGCCTGGAGTGAATACCCGAGTTGGTCGGTCTTCGGCGTGGCTGACGAACAAGGGCTGATCGATGGCAAGGAGGGAGCCATGGGGGACATCGAAAAGAAATGGAATGTCGACATCGTCCTCAATTTGGCTGACTACGACACGTGCATCGGGCAATACGGTACCAATGCCGCCGACGCAGTGTGCATCACCAACATGGACATCATGGCCCCCAGCGCCTCGCGACCAGCGGTCGCCATTCTCCCCACTTCCACCAGTGCTGGCGCGGACGCTTGTATCGTGGTAGGTATCAATAGTATCGACGACCTAGCGGGCAAGCCGACGTATGGACTAGAGAAATCGGTATCGCAGTATTGCTTCGAACGCGTGCTGGAAATCAATGGCAAGAAACCGGCCGATTTTCCTTTTCAGAATATGGATCCCGCCGCCGCCGCTACCGCTATGCAAACTTCGCAAGCCGATGTGCAATCGATCATGGTCTGGAATCCTTTTGTAATGCAAACCCTGACCGATCGAAAGGATTCCAAAGTCCTCTTCGATTCGACGAGTATCAAGGAAGAAATTATCGATATGGTGGTGGTCGGCAAGGATTCGTTGGCCAAGCCGGGTGGTGAGCGTTTTGCTTACGCGGTGTTGGAAACGTTTTACGCAGTCAACGCACTCATCGATGATCCCAAGACGCGTGACGAGACCCTGATCGCACTCGGCTCCAAGTTCAGTAAACTTGGCTTGGAGGCTATGCAACAGGTAGTCAAGCAGACTCAGTTCTACAACACACCTGCCAGGGGATTGGAGTTGCTCAAGGAGGGTGCGAAGTTCAGACAAGAAACAATGCCCGCCGTGGCCGAGTTCCTGGTTACTCACGAAATGGCGGAAGGGAAGCCGACGTTTGGATTTGCCGACGCAGCCGCTCCGCTCAACTTTGAAACGAAGTATCTAAGTGGCGTAAGCAGCGGCGTTGATCCTAGTTCGGTTAAGTAGTTGGTGGACCACCTGGCATGATTCGTCGTTCGATTCCACTGTGGCTGTTCGTTGCATTGACAGCCGCAGGAGTGCTGCTGGCCGTGGGTGGCTACGCCCTGCTGTCCGCACGGCAAACGCGGATCAATGCATCTCAAAACGTGCTCCCGGGAATCAAAGGTTTGTCCAAGGGACTTGCCGAAATCACCCAGGCGCGCGGAAGCGAGACCAAACCCCAACCAAGTTGGCTGGCAACCGATGCTTCGGCCACTTTTTACCGCCTATTGTTGGGGCTAACTGCGGGGACCATCGTCTCCATAGTCGTTGGTGTCGGCATGGGCTCGTATACGGCCATCGAGGCCTTCTTCAATCCTTTCATCACCTTCATGGCCAAGATTCCGCCGACCGCTATGTTGGCGGTCTACATGGTGATCTTTGGCACCAAGCTCGAGATGTACGTCGCGCTCGTCGCCTTCGGCGTGTTCTTTACGATGGTGCAATCGATCTACCAAGCAGTTAAAAAGGATGTCGCCTCTGATCACATCGACAAGGCCTACACTTTGGGTGCGTCTGAATTCGAAGTCATCATCGAAGTCATTTGGCGACAAGTGTTACCGCGGGTGATCGAAAATATCAGACTGCACCTCGGACCCGCCATGGTCTTTTTGATCGCCGCCGAAATGCTGTTTGCCAGCGAAGGTTTTGGCTACACGATTCGGCAACAATCACGGTTGGTCAACATGAACGTGGTCTACATCTATCTGGCCATTCTGGGGCTGTCGGGGTTGTTTATCGATTGGCTGCTGTTGCAATTTCGGCGTTGGCTCTGTCCTTGGTTCGGAGAGTAGTATCGATGAGCGACAACATGACGGCGCTGCAGGTTGAGAACCTATCGCATTGGTTCGATGATTTCCGAGTACTCAACGACATCAATCTTAAGATCACCGCCGGGCAAATTGTGGCGCTGGTGGGCCCCAGCGGTTGCGGTAAGAGCACGTTACTGAAAGCCATTCTGGGGACGCATCCCACGCGAGCCGGGCGCGTGTTGGTCGATGGTCGCGAGGTGCGCGCGCCCTCGCGGAACGTAGGGATCGTCTATCAGCATTACAGCCTGTACGACTTTTTGACTGCCGAAGCCAACGTGGCCTTAGGACTCAAGCTCGATCAGACTTCACTCTTCTATCGCACTTGCCTGTTTCCGCAATGGTTCAAATTGCGCAAGGAACACATGGCGCGGTCGCGGGCGTTTTTGGGAAAAGTGAGCTTGAGTGCCGCCTGTGGAAAATATCCAGCGGAGCTATCAGGTGGCATGCGTCAGCGAGTCGCTATTGCGCAGTCGCTGATCCTCAAGCCCAAGCTGTTGCTGCTCGACGAACCCTTCGGTGCCTTGGACGAAGCGACGCGTGAAAGTTTGCAAATGATGCTGCTCGGCTTCTATCAAGAGAATCTGCTCGCCCAAGCCGAGGGACGCACACCAGAGTATACGATTCTGATTGTGACGCACGAGTTGAACGAAGCTATTTATGTGGCCAATCGCGTGATCGGTCTGTCGCGGTTTCATGACGAAGGTGAACGTGGAGCGATGGTGGTCTACGATCGCCCCTGTCCCGTGTTTCATCCCGACGATCCCAAAGACCTAGCTGCCTTTGTCGAGCAACGCGAGGAGTTGCGGAAGGCAGTCTTCGATCCCTCCTACGTCAAACATCATTCCAAATATGTCTCATTCTGGAAAGAGCTTGAAGCCCGTACGTCAGGCCTTCCTACGTAACCTCTTTCCGTACGTCAGGCTTTCCTGCCTGAACTCCATCTTGCACTCCGCGTTTTTTCGCCACGGGGCCACTCCGCGTTTCAAGCCCATCTGTAACACATTAGACCCGGAACGCTACTTGCTAATTTACAAAAACTCAGCCCAGTCCCAGTTAGAATAAGGTAGGCTGAAGCAAATAGCTCGCGTTGCAACGACTGGACGTGCAGCTTCGCACGAAAACGTGCGACTTAGCGCGCTCTTGTCCTGTCGTTCGCGGCATTACCGGCGCACTTGGCGTTTTCGATCCTATCCGTTCACCGGTTTAGTGATTTAGTCGTGGGTCGCTCCGTCGTTCTAGCGTTGTTACGACAAGCAAATCGGTAGGGTCGACTTCACGGGGGTGGCGACGCAAGCGACTGGGCGACACAAGTGCCAAGGTGACGCAAGCGACTGACCGGCGGAGCGGTCAGCGACGATGGCATGAAGCGTTACAAAATTAAATCAATTTGCAGTGGAGTCCAGAAGCATGGCATCGAATTCCTCCAGCGGTAAAAATGGCCTAGGAAAACCGCTCCCCACTAAAGCTCGCTCGAAACGAGGGGGCGTGCGCAAGGCAAGCCAAGGGGACACTGCACCGCAGTTGGAAGCAGAGGCCTTGGCTGAATTCACAACAGCCGAGGCTGTCCAAGGAGCTCAGCAAGCCAAGATCGTGGCGGTCCACGATATTATCGCGCAGGCACCTCCGCATGATATCCCCACCTTGGCCCGGACACTGGAAGCGATTTTGGCGGGGGCTTCACCCGAAGATGCCACACTGCTGCGCAACTCGCTGCTGCACGACACGCCCACTTTGGGAACCTCCAGACATCGTGGTCCCGATGAAGTACTTTCCGAGGGCTGGAGGGACGGTGCCTATCCCTACCGCAATCTCATGTCACGCAAGAACTATGAGAAGCAAAAATACCAACTGCAAGTCGAATTGTTGAAACTTCAGGCTTGGGTGAGAAAATCGCAATCCAAATTGGTAATCCTGTTTGAAGGACGCGACGCGGCGGGTAAGGGAGGAACGATCAAACGCTTCATGGAGCATCTCAATCCACGCGGTGCGCGAGTCATGGCGTTGGAAAAGCCCTCTCAAGTCGAGCAGGGACAATGGTACTTTCAACGCTACGTGCAACACCTACCTACAGCAGGTGAAATCGTATTATTCGATCGCTCCTGGTACAACCGAGCTGGGGTGGAACGCGTGATGGGCTTCTGCGAACAGGACGAGTATACGGAGTTCATGCGGCAGGTCCCTGAGTTTGAACGCAACTTGGTACGTAGCGGCATGCACTTGATCAAGTTCTGGTTCTCAGTCAGTCGCGAAGAGCAACGGCGACGATTCAAGGAACGGGAGGCTCATCCGCTCAAGCAATGGAAGCTATCTCCCGTCGACCTCGCGTCGCTCCACAAATGGGAAGAATACACTCGGGCTAAGGAGGCGATGTTCTTCTATTCTGACACGCACGACGCTCCGTGGACTGTGGTGAAAAGCGATTGCAAGAAGCGAGCACGGCTCAATGCCATGCGTTATGTATTGCTGAACACTCCCTACGAGAACAAGGACTTGGATCGCATCGGCCCCATTGATCCGCTACTCGTTGGCCGCGCCAACGTCGTCTACGAACGTGGCGAGCAGTCCGGCGTGATCAACTAAGTTCATGACCATTCGTACGCCAGGCTTTCCTGCCTGAGTCATTAGTCATTAGTCATTAGTCATTAGTCATTAGTCATTAGTCATTAGTCATTAGTCATTAGTCATTAGTCATTGGAGTTGCTCCGCTCCGTGCACCAAATGACAATTGACAAATCAGGTCAGGCAAGAAAGCCTGACGTACGGCCGGCGCAGGCTCAGTCAGGCAGGAAAGCCTGACGTACGGGTTGCGATTAGCCCGGCGACGTAGCCTCCTTTAAAACCGGCGTCGATGTTGACGACGGTGACGCCAGCGGCACAACTGCTGAGCATGCTCAGGAGTGTTGTCACTCCGCCCAGGTTGGCACCGTAACCGACACTGGTTGGGACTGCGATCACGGGCACAGGCACTAGGCCTCCCACCACACTGACCAACGCTCCCTCCATTCCCGCCACGACGACAATACACGCACATTGTCGGAGCATGTCCAAATGTGGCAGCAAGCGATAGGGACCTGCGACACCAACGTCGCAAATCAGTTCAGCGTCGACGCCCATCCAACGTAGCGTTTGCAGTGCTTCGCGTGCAACAGGCAGGTCAGTGCTCCCGGCAGTAAGAACAGCCACAGGAAGCGGAGGGACGGGGAGTGGACGCACCTCCGTAATTGGACGACGCGCTAAGCGCAGTGTCCGCCCCAGTTCGTCGTAGCGGCTATGAGCAAAGCTCGTCGTTATAGATTCCGAGTGCTCCCCTGCCACGCGCGTGACCAGCACTTCGTCTTGTCCGCTATCCAGCAAACGATTGGCGATGAAGAGGATGTCGGTAGGAGATTTGCCACTGCCGAAGATCACTTCGCCAAAGCCACAACGCCGCCTGCGGTCGATGTCGGGTCGATGAGGAGCGTCAGCGGCGTATTCGAATCGCAACAGTCGCTCTGCCAATTCGCTCCACGATATCTGTCCAGTCTGGGCTTGCTGCAGCCATTGGGCTAACTGCTGCGGGTCAGGCTGGGTGGGATCGGGCGTGGGCACGTTGCTTCTCGTGTGAAGGGCCCGTTGTCAATTTGCAGCCGGGCGGGGAGAATTCATGAAACCATTCACGGATTAGCGACTTTCGATTGAACAGTTCCGAACCGTATTGTAGGCGTAACATGATAGATTTCAAAGTAAGGGTTTTTGAGATATGACTGTTTGTGTGCTGGCTTATTCTGGAGGACTCGACACGTCGTGCATGTTGGGTTGGTTGATTGACAAAGGCTACGAAGTGCATGCGGTCTACGTCGATCTGGGACAACCCGGCGAGGATCGGCAGCTCGTCAAGGACAAGGCGCTTAAGGTGGGTGCCAAGAGTGTACGGATGATTGACGCGCGGGAAGAGTTGTGCCGCGATTTCGCTTTCCCATGTTTGATGTGGCAAGCCAAGTACGAAGGGCCTTATTTGCTGGGGACCAGTATCGCACGGCCGCTGATTTCGAAAAAGATCTTGGAAGTCGCTGCCGAGGTGGGGGCCCAGGTCTACGTGCATGGAGCTACGGGAAAGGGGAATGACCAATGCCGTTTCCAATTGGCCGCTGAAGCGCTGCAGCCCGACATCCGCGTCTACGCACCGTGGCGAACTCAGGAATGGCGCGATACATTTCCGGGCCGCGCTGAGATGATCGCCTATTGCGAGGCCAAGAACATTCCAGTCAAAGCCACAGTGAAAAAACCCTATAGCTCCGATGAAAATGTGTTACATATTAGCTACGAAGCGGGGGAGTTGGAAAAGCTGGATGTGTGTGGCGTCGATCTGGTCGAGTTCACGATGACCTGTAGCCCTGCCGAAGCACCCGACAAGCCCCAAGAGGTGACGATCGGTTTCGAAGCTGGTCGGCCCATCAGTGTCAATGGTCAAGCGCTTTCGGCGCTCGAGGTGGTCACGCAACTCAATGAAATCGGTGGTCGCAACGGCGTCGGTCGCATCGACGTGATCGAGAATCGTTTCGTGGGCATGAAGAGCCGTGGAGTCTACGAGGCACCTGGCATGACGCTGCTCTACGAAGCGGCCGCGCAGCTCGAACAACTGACGCTCGATCGCGATCTCGTTCACTTGCGGAATACACTCTCACCCGTCGTGGCCGAAATGGTCTACTACGGTTACTGGTATGCGGCCAAGATGGAAGCCCTCAACGCCTTCATCAACCAATCGCACCAAGTGGTCAGTGGTCAAATCAAGTTGCGTTTGTACAAGGGGAACGTGACGGTCGTCGAGCGGAGTAGTCCCTTTAGTTTGTACGACGAAGGGATCGCTACCATGGAAGCGGGGGGGACTTTCAATCAAGATGATTCGGAAGGTTTTATTCGCATCCAAGCTTTGCCTTACCGCGTGCAAGGTAAGGCCGGAAGATTTTCTAGCTGATCAACTACACATCGAGCGGGAAATTACGGTCGCGACTTGAGCGTAGCTACGACAGCAATTTTCGGATCGATGCTAGCGCACCTGATAGACGTCGGGATTGATGGCTTCGCCCCCGGCGGGAGTGATCAATCCATGGAGCAGGGTAGGGGAGAGGTCTTCGGGCAACCAGCCCGAAGTCTCATCGGCAAATGCGACCGCAGCCCCTCCCTCATGATTGCCCCCAATTGCATTCGGGCCGCTGGTACCAATCTTGGTGTTGAGCTTGGTGACGTCGATATCCCACGGCTTGGTCCATTCCGTGTTGGTGTTGGCGGTTTCAACGATCAATATTGTTTGCTCGCGACCATCGATGATGTCGCCCGGTCGTAGCGGGCCGGTGCTGGGGAAGAGCGTGCCAGCCCCTGTTATCAGCACATAGTTCGATTCGACATTCATGCGTGCGGCGGTTGAAGCAGGGCTGATGAAGACTCTGGGGCATTGCGCTAATATCTGAATATTCTCAGGGGCATCCCAGGCCAGATCCTTACGAAATCTCCCCGCTAGCCCCGGTTCTCCCAACTGCTCCAAGATAAGCACTCGCCAACTATACAGCGGCAGACCACTGGCATCATAAACAATCGGCGGCGGATAGCTTCCATGTTTCAGCGCATACTCATTCAGGGCGCGCGCGATGCGCTGTAAGTTATTGAGGCTTGTAACACGGTCGCGCCGCGATTTGAGTCCTTGAAAGGTTGGCCACAGGAGATACAGACACAGCCCCGAAAAGAGTAGCACTCCGCTCGCCAGCCCAACGACCTTCAGGAGCCAAGCCAACATTTTGCGTTGAGGCGATAATTGACGCGCAGCGATATAGCGATTGTCCACGGGCCTAATCGCTTCGGGCGCACGGGGAGGTGGCTCGGGGACGGTGATCGTCTTGCCGCAACTAGCACAGGGTCCACTCCGCCCAGCAATCGACTCGTCGACCAGCGTTTTTTTGAAACAATAGGGACATGTGAAATGAAAGGGCATACTCTTGAGTCTCTCGCAAAATCTATTGCCCTCCCTAATAGGTCGGGTTACTAAGCATTCTAGCAACCGCCGAGCAGCACCGAAACCAAAGCACGCGTTAGCATCGTGCGGGAAATTATTGTCGTAGATACGTTCGCCAGAACGTCGATTCCCGGCGGTCTGGCGACCGCAGCTACGTTTAAGATCGGACAGTTATTTCCCGCACGATGCTTAGCTGCAGAGCAGCGGATTTGAAAAGCCCGCCGCGCTGCGGCTACTGTGGGGCGCGATCCCTAGGTAGCGACTCTTCCCTTTTCAAATTGTCGGTCACATCAGCCACGGGAATCCGCTGAAAGGTTAGGTCCGCTTGACTACCTTCGTACAGGATGCCGATGGTATGCTCGTCGATCATCGTCATGCAGGAATAGCCAGCACTCTCCTCTTCGTCCAGCAGCAGATGATTCTCACTGGGCCAAGTCAGACCGCGATCCGGTGAGGCTTTGATGCTCAAGCGTTTTCTCCCCTGTCCGCTATCGGGATTGGAAAACAGCAGCCACTTCCCGAAGTCTTTGCCAACTTCCCGATCAACGTCAATCAAGCTCGCCATGCACGCACCGGGTTCAATCAGGGCTCGCTCTGAAGTTGCATGCGGCGTCCACGTCTGCCCCATGTCGCGAGTGGTCATGACCACTCGCGCGGGTGCGCGGTTGTAACGGCAATTGAGCATCAGCACACCGGGCTCTACTTCCACCACTTGCGCTTCGGTGGTGTCATCGGCCGCGCCAGTACCGATTTTCCAAGTTTTGCCGTGGTCGGTGGAATAGATGATCGTCGAACGCGGCAGGCGTTGTTTCTCTGGCGTGTCCTGGTATTGAGCCGCGAAGACAATGGTACCATCGTGCAAGGTAATCCCTTTGCCGGGCCCTTGCAAAAGGAAACACCATTCGGGGTGTTTGATTTGCGAAGTGATATTGATCGGCTGGGACCACTTGAGACCATCATCATCGCTGCGGACGAGCAGCAATTGTCCGGTCTCCGTTGGTGAAAGTCCTGGACCTGAACCGACCCACGAACGATTGCCGTGACTCCATGTCGCGGCAACCCAAATCGTCCCTGTCTGCTGATCGACGAGCACGGCAGGATCGCCAACACCATCATATTTCCACTGCGGATCGTCTCCCATGTTCATAATGATTCGCATCGGTTCCCAGGTGTGACCGCCGTCGGTAGAGCGCGACATGCCGACGTCGATATCACCTGGTAAATCCTTGCCACTACGTCGCCTGACATCATACACGCCGATCAATGTTCCTTGGTTCGTCGTCGCCAATCCCGGAATGCGATAGGTATGGACTTCGTCATCGCCGCCGCGCCTCAGCGCAACCCCCAGTCGTTGGTTGGTGGGAGCCGCACTGAGCTGCTCGATACGACCATTGGAGAAGCTAACTTGGGTGCATGTGACTCCGATCTGCTTGTCAATATTTGCGTCCGCCATAAGTTGGCAAGCCATCCACAGTGTATTATTCCCTTCTGATAGTTCGCCCTCAGAGACGGGCAACGCGATAGTAAATGCGTCGCTCTCAAGAGTTCTAACATCCACTTTCGCAATAGGTTTAGCGTTTAGGAACGAATCTCCGTAAGCTACACTGATCGACACCAATTGGGAACGATTCAATGTCCCGGACAGCGAACCACGCAACTCCGTCAGCGACAGCGGATTCAGAGTTCCGCGTGTATCAATATTCATTTTGAGAAGTGGATTGGACACTGTTCCAACTAGCGCTGGCAAGGTGAGCGGCACCACTTCGATGCGCACGATCTCTTGAGGACCAGTGGTGGCTGGTTCAAGTCCAACAGCACTGCGCTGCGATATAAACGCACAGCAGCCAACGTTGACGAAAATCGTTGCAAGAATCAAATGCGGTTTAATCATGAACTCGTTTCCCAGTTTGAATGGTAAAAACGCTAGGTGAACAGCGCGCGTCGAGCTGATATTTTTGCCGAATTCAGGCTACAACCGTTACAGTATAGCCTCGCTCGTTGCCCTGTGAGGTATAACAAGTCGACTCCCCGATAGCCCTAAATAGGAGCGATGTTCGCAACGGCTCCCGTGAGCAAGGGGGCGTGTGGCGTATTGGCCGCTGGACATGGCCAAATTGATTGAGCTCGAGCAAGAGCGGACTCTCGTTAGGTTTGACCGATCAGAAGTGAAAAAAGCCACGAGCATCATCGCGACTTATAACCCCAAACGCTACTTGGCGCGACGACTAGAGTCAAGCAAGTCACCCGAGGGTGAGCTGCTCACTACGCGAGGTTACGAGAGTACGCGGAATAATCGATACTTTCTCAGTCCTTTTGAATTGCTTTCGAACTCACTGAATGATTTGGCGGTTGAATCATTGGAGAACGGAAACGCAACGATCATTGATCGCCACGAGTGGGAGGGGCACCCGGTCGTCGTTTTGCAAACCGATCCTATGTTCATTCGCAATCATACGTATCGTCAGCATTTTTGGGTCGATGTCGAACGGGCATGTATCGTCCGGAGGCAATCGTATGGGCGAATCGCTGAGGGACCTTGGGGGTTGCATGTTCAGCGCGACTACAAGGGACATTACCAGGACGCTGATTCCAAGGTTTGGTTGCCTACCAGCAGCGCTCATTGGAATTACGCCGCGACCGAGACAGGTCAAGGGCATCTCGTTGCCCGCGAGATTTACCTGTTCCATAATTGGCAAGTAAACCCAGAGATCCCCGCAGAACGCTTCGAACTGGAGTTCCCAGAAGGCACTCCACTTTTCTGAGCTTCTGGGATTTCCGTTTTGCATGAGGCTTCTCACTCAATGCCACCCCCTGGTTCCCAGGCTCTGCCTGGGAACCCACTGCATTGCAGGCTCCGCCTGCCGAGCGTTGTTGGTTGTAAGGAGGGGGAGGCGCGTGTGGGGAGGCGGAGCCTCCAAGACAGTGCGTTCCCAGGCAGAGCCTGGGAACGAGTGCGAAGCTGGTTGCTGGGGGAATGAAAACTTATTTTACACTCCATCTTTTTGCCGCACATTTTTTTGTCGATCGACTGCATGGCGGCCACTCCTATCGCAATATGAAGGAGCGAAAGTTCAACTTGGAAAAAGGGTAGAATTCAGCTATAATTGAACTTAGTGCAACTAAGTGGAAGCTAATAACTTGCCACTTATGACAAAACTTGCGCGCCTACCGCTTTATCCCACCCGCCAAGTTGATTGGCTTATTGCAATGTCATTACAGCATATCTCATGCGCGTTGAGCGTACTCCTGGCTATCGTGACTGCCACCACCGCTTGGGCTGTGCTAGCCGAGGAGCAACGTGAATTCATTGCGAATCATTGCATCGACTGCCACCAGGGATCGGGGGCCGAAGCGGGACTCGACCTGTCGAAACTGGAGCGCGAATGGTTGGCTGGCAAGTCGACGGCGGAGATCGCGGGCGGTGATTTCGATACTTGGGTAAAAGTATTCGACCGAGTAGCGGCTGGTGAGATGCCACCACCTGATGCGGAAGTAGTACCCGAGGCGGAGCTGAAACAGTTTTTGGCGAGCACAGAAAAGTGGCTGACTGATTTTCAACGCGACGAGTTTCAACAGTCGGGGCGAGTTCGCGGTCGACGTCTAACCAATTTGCAACTCGAACGGACTCTTCAAGACCTGCTAGGGATCGATATTCCATTAGCCAGCGAAATGCCAGACGAGCCGAAGACCGGAGCGTTCACGACACTGGCCGAACGACAATCGATCTCTCACTTTCAGTTGGAGCAACATCTCAAAATAGTCGACTTGGCACTCGATGAAGCCTTTCGTCGCGCGCTGTCGACTGGCGACGAACGTCGGGAGCGATTTACTGCAAAGCAGCTTTCTCGAACTCGCTCACGCACGCGTGAACCGGAGTTGATTGATGGTGGTGCGGTGGTTTGGTCGGGAGGCGTAACCTACTACGGACGAATGCCCGCCACCACGGCTCCGGTCAGCGGTTGGTATCGCTTCACGTTTCTCGCCTCGGCCCTCAAGCCTCCCCAGGACTCTGGCGTGTGGTGTACGGTGCGCAGTGGAGCGTGCGTTTCGAGTGCACCGTTGTTGGATTGGATTGGAGCGTTCGAAGCTACGGAATCACCGCGCGAGGTTTCCTTCGTGGCTTGGGTTCCGGCTGGTCACATGCTGGAGATTCGTCCCGGTGACGCGGAGTTGCGAAAAGCCAAATTCTCTGGGGGCCAAATCGATACGGGGCTGGGTGAAACGCAAGGGGTCTCGGGAGTCAAAGTCGATTGGCTACAAATGGAGCGGATTCATATCGGTCCCAGCGACGCTGATGTTCGAACCAAGGTACTGGGCGACGTTGTACTGGGTGACACTGCATTCAAGCCCCACCGCGATCCCAACCAAACCAAGCTGGTCGTCAAACGCCCGCGTCGAGCCGGACATCAACTGATTCAACAATTCGCTGAGCTGGCTTTTCGCCGTTCACCTGAGTCGGAGCAGCTCGCCGCTTTCAACGATATCTTTGATGCATCATTAAAAGTCAATGCAGATTTTGTCACGGCGCTACGCGCTGCTTATCGGACGATCCTCTGCTCGGCGCGGTTCCTGTACTTTAGCGAACAACCCGGCCAACTCGATGATTTCGCAATCGCCAATCGACTGAGTTATTTACTGTGGAATAGCATGCCCGACGCGGAACTGTTCGCGCTGGCCAAGTCGGAACAACTGCGTAACGGCAGTGTGCTCAAGGCGCAAGTCGAACGCATGTTGGCGACCGAGAACGGAAAGCGCTTCGTTCCTGATTTCGCGTCCCAATGGCTGGAGCTCAGTGAAATCGACTTTACTGATCCCGACGGCAAGCTGCATCCCGATTTCGATTCGATCGTGCAGTATTCAATGCTTGATGAAACACATCACTACTTGCAGTCGTTGCTGGATGACAACACCAGCGTCGCCGCGTTTGTCGATTCGGATTTTACGTTCGTCAATAGTCGGCTCGCGAGGTTTTACGATCTTGAAGAGTTCCAGCCTATCCGACTCGACGGTGATACCGTTCAGCGAGTCTCGTTGAAAGAGGCAGATCACCGAGGTGGTTTATTAGCGCAGGGGGCGATATTGAAGGTGACGGCCAACGGCACCAACACGTCGCCGGTGGTCCGGGGCGTGTGGGTATCGGATCGGATTCTCGGCGAGCCCATTCCCCCTCCACCCAGCAGCGTGCCGGCCATCGAACCAGATATTCGCGGTGCCAAGACGATTCGTGAGCAATTGGAGAAACATCGCAGTCATGACGAGTGCGCGGTGTGTCATCGCCAAATCGATCCCCCTGGATTTGCATTGGAAAGCTTTGATGCGTCTGGTAAGTGGCGCGAGTTTTATCCGCGCATCGAAAAGGGGGACCGAAAAACAGGGGCGAAGGTTGACCCGAGTTATGTGACCGCCGAAGGAAAAGCCTTCGCTGGCTTCGAGGAGTTTTGTCAATTGCAAGCTGCCAATCCCAGGCCGATCGCGCGTGGCTTGGCGGAAAAGCTCCTGGCCTACGGTACGGGAGGTGAAATTGAATTCGCCGACCGACGCGGAGTGGAGCGTATCGTCGCACAAGCGGCCCAGGATAACTATGGCATGCGATCCATTGTGCATGCCGTCGTGACAAGTGATATTTTTCTTAGCAAATAATTCAAGCCGTACAAGCGAGCAACCATGAACCGTAATCTGAATTTTGCATTCGGACGACAAATTGACCGCAGGACCGTGTTGCGTGGGACCGGAGTCGCGCTCAGCTTGCCTTGGTTGACCGCGATGCAGCCTGCCTTCGCGAAGTCACCAACGGCGGCACCCCGACGGATGGTAGCCATGACGCTTACGCTAGGACTGCACAGTGAAAATCTCGTACCGGAAAATAGTGGCCGCGATTACGTCCCTTCGATTTATCTCAAAAACCTGCAAGACTTGCGTCAGAAATTGACGGTCATCTCAGGGACATCGCACCCAGGGGTCAACGGTGGTCACCGCGCGGAGGCTAGCCTTCTTACTGCGGCGCAAGTTGGCACGGGCCGGGCGCGCAATTCCATCTCGATCGATCAACTGATGGCCAAGCACTTGGGAGATGCCACGCGTTTTCCATCGTTGGTGTTGAGCGCAGGTGGGAGCAACAGTCCAGCATACACTGAGAATGGTTCGATGGTCCCAGCCGAAGATTCCCCCGCTCGATTGTTCGCGCGGTTGTTCGTCGACGATAGCTCCGCCCAGCGCAAGTTACAAGCAGAGCGCGTGCAACAAGGTCGCAGCATTATGGATTTGGTTGCCGACGATGCAAAGACGTTACAACGAGAACTTGGTAGCGGCGACCGCGAGCGACTTGACGCTTACACCACCAGCGTCCGTGATTTAGAAAAAAGAATGGCCGAGTCGGAGAAGTGGGCCATACTCCCCAAGCCGCAAGTGGACTCGCCCGCGCCACGCGACGTTAGCGATCCCGACGATCTCATCGCTCGTCAAAAGACGATGCACGACGTGATTCGTTTGGCACTCAAAACCGATTCGACTCGTTTTCTAACGTTCCATACCGGGGGAGCTGGTGGTGTTGTGCCTGTCGAAGGTGTCAGCGATGGCTATCACAACTTGAGCCATCACGGCTTGGACGAAAGCAAATTGTCTCAGCTTGCGCGCGTTGAAACGGCGATGCTAGATCAGTGGGGAGATTTCTTGCGCGATCTTCAAGGGACCGACGATGCCGACGGAAGCTTGCTCGATAACACAGCAGTTCTATTGACCAGCAATCTGGGGAATGCGTCCAATCACAGCAATCGCAATATGCCAGTGTTGTTGGCTGGCGGGCATTTCGATCACGGCCAGCATTTGGCCTTTGATCAAGAGAATAACTATCCGTTGCCGAATTTGTTTGTGTCGCTGTTACAACAAGTGGGATTGGAAGTGGATCGTTTTGCCAGCAGCACTGGTACGATGAACGATCTTCGCTTTTCGGGCGCTTGAAAAGGGAGTTCAGGTAGAAGTTGCCCGCGAATGGCGCGAATGAACGCCAATTTCTGAGTTTGGAAGAACCGGCTGCATCAACCCAGATCGGAAACGTCCATGACCGAGACTCGTCGACAAAAAGTTGTGCGGCAAAAATATAATGCGGGGAGTACGGAGGAGATGTGTAGTGCGCATGCTTCGGTCAGGTGTAGTACCTAATCTTGGTATCATGATTTACTGCAGCCGAAAATGGCAAGTGAACCCCGGCAGCTTCACTTTTCGATTCATGAGCCACAGCATCTTGCCGACCATTTTCACAGCCTTCGTCCGAGCCCAGGCTTTGCTCTCACAGTCATGCGTACTCGTACTCGCCTCTACTTTCACAGTAACACTCGATCGATGTGCCACTCATAGTTCACGGGCCGGGCATTCCAGCCGGCAGAATCAGCCGAGCGCAATGTTACTTGCGGGATCTCTATCCCACCACCTGTGATCTATGCGACGTTCCCACGCCCGCATCGGTACAAGGTCGTTCGTTGCGGCCAGTCATCGAAGGAGAACAGCCGAGTATCTATGAAGAACTCTATGCCCATTTTCGAGATTCGCAGCAGATGGTGCGCACTGACGAGTGGAAGTTGGTTAACTATCCCCTGGTGCGTCGCGAGCAGTTGTTTCGTCTTCTGGATGACCCCCATGAACTTGAGGAATTGATCGACGCCCCACGCTTTGAAGAAGTTGCCCAGGCGCTTAGAGAAAAGCTGAAGAGGCATTTTTTGATGAACTGATTAGTGGAGCTTAGACAGCTCGCGTCAAAGCCGATGGCCAACAAGCTGAGTCGTTTTCGGAGCTTGCCCAGCTGGCTACCGATTAATAAGTGTGCCAATGCTAAAGGCTTTCTTTGCGCATCGTGGTTGATGCGCTCAAAGTCTGATTGAAACTGAAGAGCGGTGTGGGGATCCAACTCACAGAGGCCGCCGCAACATCCAGTGAGACGGTAACTGGTGTTCCTGCAACGGCCGACGCCAATGAGACAGGTTGAATCTGGATGCTGACACCATTCACAGAATAGGCGGTCAACTCTTGCGAAACGAGGGCCAAAACTTCGGCGGATGAAGTACCGGGTAGGACTGCCAGTCGCGCACCCTCACGGCTGGCGTTGATTAGCAATTGTTTTACCATGACCATGCGACTGACTTCCATCATTCCCATGGTTAGCATGAACAGCAGCGGAGCCACCACCGCGAACTCGACCACTGCCGCACCGGTTCGAGCTGCGAGCAGACTCTGACCGGACTTGACTTTCGCAAGCCCGCGTCGACGCTGGTTCATTCTCAAGTTCCTGGTTCGTGAAAGCATCTTGTTTGTTCCCGCAAGTCGGATTGGAGTTTATAGTTACTATCTAGCTAGCATAACTGGGGACAAGATAAAGTCGCTTGATCCACCGCCTGTGGTGGCGATGAGTGCATGTGGGGCAACCATTGGTGCTGGCTGAACAATTAACTGCTTGCCGGACATTGCCCCCGTCAGCTTGACGTGCATAATACGCACGCCAACCCAACGCACGATTGAATAAGACGCATTGTTTCCGTTTCCGGAGACAGTCGAAAAGACTGGGATCATTCGCTTTTGCCCGATAATGCTTGTCAGTTCATCCTTCACTCCGGCGCTAATTCCAGTATCGCCATTGAGCGTCAATCCCACGTTGGGCTCTAGATTCAAGGGTTTACCAAGATCCACCAGGTCTTGGGCGGAAATGCCGTGGATGATTTGTCGTGCAATGTCGTTGGTACTGTTATTCGCACCACCAATATCAACCGTGCCTCGGTTGCCTGGCGAGCCGGTGCCCTGAGGGTATAGATTGACCTCGCCTATGTTGTCCCGCCCTGAATTTACATTCTCAGTGGTTGCATTGTAGGCATATTGGTCCGATACAGTCCCTGAAAACAAGCTCAGCCAAGTTTGTAGATCGAGTGCAAAGGGGAGTAGTTGGATGGTTTCACTCGAGTTGGGCGGCAATGAAAAACCACTGATCTTCTGTGCCATGACGGCCGTAGATGAAGTCTGCATCGGAATGCCGTGATCTCCAAAAATCTTTCCAAAGAAAAATGGGATTTCGCCATTCTTGGTCGCAGTCCGGCTTACCAGGGCCTGCACTCCAAAGAAGGGTTGCGAACTATCGTTGCTCAGGACTGCATTTCTGGGATCGCTAAAATAGCCGATCTGAACGTCTTGACTGACCTGTGATGGATCCAAGATCGGTCCAGAACGGCAAACTGGATTCATAAATGCCAAGTCGGCTGCTGCCTGTCGCGCCGCTGACTGGGAACCTGCGAAGCCGGTTCCACGTTCGATACCGGCGTATAGCTCCCAGCAACCGGCCATAGCCGCCGCATCAGCCGTGCGTTGTATTTCGGCTCGTGACTGTGCGAGATACCCCATATCGATACTAAAGGCTACAAAGCTGAATAGTCCGAACATGAGAATGACTGAGAGCACTAGCGTAGCTCCGCGACGTCGCGGAACTTGGTTTCGATTCGATGGTAATTTAAGTTTCAGAGTGGTAGATGCTTGGTTCATAATGGGAGAATTCCTTAAGTGGACAGCGATAGAAAAGCAGGGATCGATCGGTTAGAGAACGTCTTGGTTGAGCGTATATTCGCTGACGTCTCCATTCGAAAGGTGAATCCGGATTTTCTTCAACCGCAAGTGGCCTACGCGATTACTGGCGAACGCTACTTCAGAGTTGTTAAGAGAACGTTGGGCAGCATAGCCGTCCAGCGATAGATTTCCCCCAACCGTAGACGCCGCCACATAAATGGCCGTTGAATTTCCACCAAACTCTCCCCAGGTCTCACTGCTGCCGTTAATAATCCCGAAGTAGAAGCCGTTTTCGGACAACAGAACTACCTGTGTCCAATCGACCGATTCGGACTCATGCTGGAGACGCACGTCACTCAGTGATCGGGTCTGCGCGACACATTGTTCTCCGATACAGGCTCGAACTTGAAGACCACCTTTAGTAAACGATGGGTACGTACCATGGTTTAAATCGACTTGTAACTGCAAGTCGGGCTGCGACGCAAAAGGAACCATTGTGGTGGTTACCTGAGGCGCGTCGAGCTGCGCGTCAGGCTGTGTGACGTGCATCTGCCAATCCTCTTCAACTCGCACCACTTGAGTTTGGGCGAGTGTCGCCTGAGTCGAAATAGAAATTAATGCCCCTGCCACGTAAGCAGGCCAGAATTGAGTCTGCATGCCACTACCTCCACCGCGTTATCGGAGTGAACCTTGACGCGGTATTTCGAAGGACCGATAAATGTGTGGTCAGACATTCCCGTTCGGTAGCCTGGCGTTCCAAACTCAAATTAGAAGTTGGATCCATGGCTTTGCGTCCTGATCTTACGATCAGTTTGCCTTTATCGCGGGTGCTCGCAAACGAGCGCGAATTGACGGAAGTATCGACATCACGGAAATTGGAAGGACTGGCCAGACCCATCTAAAACATACGTTAGAAAACTATGGCAAGCGGCAAATCTGCGAATTTTCTCTAATAATAGTTCGCCTGGGACCCTGGGATTGGCCGCAGCGGTCGCTGAGGCAGTTGAGTGGGAATCCGTCATCGTCTCGTTGAATGACAACGTGGCGTATCCATGCGGCGTGGGCCAAGGTGTGGTCAATGCGCACGGAGGTCAATTGGGACATGTTTACGAACACTCAATCCGGGGTTTCTCTGCGCAACTACCCGCCGCTGCAGTTAAAGCACTTTCCAAAAATCCGAATGTCAAATTGATCGAACCAGACTTGGCGATGCATGCCTTCAGACAGTTTTTGTCAACAGGCATCATTCGCAATTTAGACAGCTCGCGTCAGATCGATGGCATGTTTCAACGCTTTGGCGGGATCGTCCCAGGTTGGGATGAATTCGTGTGCTACATAACCGGTGTATCCAGTCTCAAGGATGGCTGCCAAGATCGGTGGATAGTTGATCTCCTGATGCTCGTCGATCTCGCAGCGGCCCGGATTACCAGCCGTGTGGTAGTGGGCGATCCAGGGATGGTGTTCTTTAATGCGTCGGATCACGTCACCATTCATGATCTGCACATGGTAGATATCAAATAGTAAGCGAAACCGAGGCGAATCCATCTGCTTGATCAGATCGATGCACAGTTCGACATCGTCGCCAAAATAGCCTGGATGTCCCTTCATTGGATGACTGTTGTCGCGACTGTTGAGATGCTCCAGGCAGAGAGTGATTTGTTTCTCCTCAGCGTAGTCAATCACATGTTTCCAACATTCCAGGCAATTCTGAATAGCTACGGCATCGGACATGCCTGGCACGCGCATGCCGGTAAAGGTGATCACATTCGGGCTCCCCACATCGACCGCGATATCGATCGACTTGCGCAGCGCCTGTTCGACCTGCTGATGATTGGCTGTATCCACTGGTCCGGTCCCGAAGCCGTGGCTACCGACCAGAGAGATATCGAGTCCCAGTTTTTTAACTTCGGGGTAGGACTGCGCATCGATCCCTTCGATGGCCACCAGCCCGAGTTGTTTTCCGAGCTTGGCCAATTCGAGTGCTGGCATGGGCTTGAAGCACCAGCCCATGACCGATTGCCGGATGCGGCCTGGAGCTGTTGGAGTAGCAGTTAATTCCTGCGCTGCCAGTGAGTTACTATTCGACACCCCCCCGCCAGCCAATCCCAGCGCCAACCCCGTCGCGGTGCCACTCAACCAATTCCTGCGATCAGACTGCATAATGAAACTTCTCCCAAAGTAAGTCAGGCTTTCTTGCCTGACTGGGGCAGGGCAGGGTAATCTCACCATTGTAGCGAAAACACCAACCGAAACGGTAACTGCGTGGGATGCACTTGCCGATTATCTAGCCCAGGCCAAACGCAGCGAGCTTGCGAGCGAAGTGCTGGCCTGGGTCTCGGGCCCAAAAAATCCATGGTCCCTAGCTTGGGTTTTGGCGGCCTATGCCGCCAAAACCCAAGCTGGGGACGCGTGCTGCGCAACGGCTGCCCCAGGGCGGCAACAACGCTCGCCCCACTCGCGTTGACTTGCCCTGGGCTAGATAATCGGCTGGGCCTTCGGCCCGAAGAGAACCGCGGCTGATAAAAGTGGCGCTGACTAACTAAGCAGCGTTTAGGGAACGGCAGTGGCTGGCCCAATCGATCCAGTCGTTAACTTCGGCCAGATCAGGGTTCTTGCTTCCACGCAGGATGCGCTGCCCCTCGCTACTGTCGGCTACCACCAAGACCTGCGCCAGCAAACTGGCCGCGTTCATGGTGGCGAGCTCCTCGGGCGAAGTCACGTTGCAAGCGACTAGTAACTGCGCGTCGTGCCCGCGCAGATTGGGAATGCGGCAGACCAAGCGAGCTTGCTCCTGCCACCCCCGAATCGTAGACGCATCAACACGACGCAGATTTAGTTTGTCGGTCAACGACTCGGCATTGGTCGCCAGGAGTTGATCGACGGTGTGAATTCCGAACTGTTCCAACCGCGTGGCCATGCGTGGACCGATCGACGGCGCGTCAACCACTGGGCTGGATAGTTCTAAGTAGAACTTTAGCTGCACACGACCTTCGCGGCTGGTTTCGGCTTGAGCAAGCTTCAATGGCTCGCCGAATCGGCTTTCGTTGCCAAGGCTGCGCTCCGTTTCGCGAGCTGTTCGCTGCGTGGTGCTGCGATTGGTGCGGCTGGCGCGTGGTTGAAGCGCGCGGTCTGTTTCCGTTCGCTGTCGGCCTGAATTGCTTGAACTACTTGAGGAACCGTTGAGAACTGGATAATCGCGAGTGTTGCGTTGAGTGGTCGAACGTGTGCGAGTGCGCTCGCCGCGTGGCTCACGATTTCCGCGCTCCCTACGGCCACTGGTACTGGAGCGGCGATCGCTCCAGCGGCCATCGCGGTCATGGCTAGAGTCACGGCTTTCGAAGTCGCGGTCTTCGGAGTCGCGATCGCTGAAGTCGCGATCGTAAGCATAACCCTGATTGTCTCCCAGCTCGTCCGCTTGGTCATCGCCATTGTAGTAGTTGCGATCGTAGGGACGTGGATCGGGCGCATGACCATTTCTGGTGACGCGACCGTCGGCAAAGTTCGATCGACCATAGCGGCCAGCACCACCCTTGGCGGAAGCGATCCAAGTGGTGATCCGCGAAAGTTCGTAGCTACTGCCACTGCGTAGAAGCCGTCGCCCGCGATCAGTGGCCACGAAACGCTCTACGCGGTCGAGTAGTTGACTGGGGTGCATCTGGGCCAACTCCTGCGGTGTTCGGATACCGATGGATACCAGCAGCCGCGCGTCAAAGGGACGCAACTGTCGCACCGAGCACAGCAGTCGTGCTTCGGCTTGCCAGCTTGCCACGGTCGGTTCGCTAACTCCGTCCAATCGTAGTTGTTCGGCTAACCAGTGGGGATCGACATCGAGCAAGTCGCCGATACGATCGACGCCCAACGCCCGACAACGTTCGGCGGCCAGCGAGTCAATCGAAGGAGATTCTTCGACGAGGCTCCGCTCCGTTAAATAGAACTCATTACGTATTGGCGTTGAAACGCGTGTTGCTTCGCGGCGCACGGCTGGTTGATACCACTTGTCGGCTTCATAGTCGTTAGCCAACGCTGTGAGTTGACGATTGACATCAAGTCGTTGTCCGGTGTGAGTTTGAGTTTGTAGATAACCGACCCAACCACGCTGGCCAAGCACTAAATCGGCCACGCGTTGATCGGCGGTCAACACGATGACCTGTTGTCCACCAGCAGTTGTTTGAGCCAGGTGAGCCACGGCTGATTGTTGCAAATCTGGTAGCACATGATCGAGCGCTTCGTCGAGCGTCACGGCGATCGGTTCTGAGCGGGCCGCTAGCGATTCAGCAATCGCTAGTCGCAACGCCACTCGCACCAGTTCCGGCGGAACGTCTGCTTCCACGCGCTGCACATTATCGTAAACCAACCCATCCACTAAATCGTAACGGCGAGTAGGGCTATCACCGTTGCGACTATCGAGCGTGGTACGATAGCCAGCGTGTGAGGCCCAGCCTCCACGACCTCCCATCAAACCAGCGATGTGACGATGTACGCTATCGCGAAAGCGACTGCTACTGGCTAGTGGAGCGCGCGTTATGGCGAGTTGGCGACGCAGGTCATCTGCTTCGGCCACAAGCCGTTCGCGGTCATCCCATTCACGCAGTTCAGTCACGACCCACTGCAAATCGCGTTCAATGTCAACGACCGATCGGCCACGCGACTCAGGGAGGCGCTCGACCAAGTCGCGACGATAGAACTCAGCGTCGTGCAATTGCCGTTTGCAATGCTCGGCCCGGACCGTGGCCTCCCTACGTTGGCCCTCGATGGCTTCAATTTGCTCGAGCAACCGTTGACGAACGAGTGGATCGGTCCCGGCGTGACAAGTCTTGGTTTCGGTTTCGTTCAACAACCAATCTTGCAAATGGTGGTGGTCGTGGCAGTCGCACCAATTGCCGAACGCCAAGGCGAGTTGTTCGTTGGAGAGTTGATATTCATCGGCGATCTTGCGAAGCAACGCGGCCCGTTCCTCGATCAGCTTCTCCACCGAATGCATCAATTCCGCTTCGCAGCGTTGGAGTTGCTCGGATTGCTGTTTGAGTGTCTCGCTGGCAGCCCGCGATTCGTGTCGCGCCAATTGCTGACACGCCTCGTACAGATCCTTTTGCATACTACGCAGGGTTTCCGGCAAGTTCCCCGATTCCGAATAGCGATAGGCATCGTGGTAGGCGATCCGCGTGCGCCCGTAGTTGTCTTGATGCACGGCATAGTTATCGCCGCGCGGCTCACCCAGGACGCTGTAGCGGTCGACCAGCGTATCGAGTTGATTGCGGGCTGAGAGAATTTGCGCTTCGAGCGAGCGGAGAGCGGCGCGTGGATCAGGTTCTTTGGTAGCCGATAGTTGTTCGCCCACTTGTTTGTCGAGTCGTGCGTCGGTGGCATCGTGCTCGATGCGATTGCGATGCGCCTTCAAATCTTTCAAGGTCTGCCGCCAGCGTGTCAGCCGATCATCGATTTCCTGAAGTTGCAAGCGATAGGAATCGTCGACAGTAACTGCTGCGCGGGTCGTTTCCAGCACTTTCAATTCGCCGCGCAGCTCAGCCAACTGACGATCGAGCTCTTCAATGCGGGCCAGCGTATCGCGCAAGTCGGCTTCAACGACTGAAAAGCGTTCGTCATAGCGACGGTGTTCCTGCGGGTAGCCATCGAAGCGCAGGGGGCGTTCAACCCGCGCAGAGCCACCGCGCGTGGAGCGGTAGTGTGTGGCCTGCGCGGCATGCAATTCCTGCTCCAAATCTTGGCGACGATTGAGTAGCGAATCGCGCGACGCATCGAGAGTGCGCAGGCGCTGCAGTCGGCTTTCAACTTCGCGTTGACGCGTCAGCAGATGTTCTCGGTTGTCGTCGCGAGTTGGCGTGAGCGTATCGAGCCCAAATCGTTTGGCGATCGATTCTAGTGCAGCTTCCGTATCGGCAGAGCCCGACGCGGCCGCCAGGGCGGCGAACGCATCGCGCTGCAGCGTCGTTAGATTACCAGCCTGGGCCGCATAGGGCTGAAGCGCATGAGCGCCCGGACTGTCTATTCTCCAGCGCTGCGATCCGTTGGACAGTTCGATACTTCCCCGCAGAGGGACAGAGTTGGAACTTCCAACTGTCGCCAAGCTATCGGTGGTGATGTGACGCAACCAATTGAGTAGCGTGGTTTTGCCTGAACCCCTGGGTCCGCAGATGGCATTGAGCCCTGGTGAGAAGGGGCCCAACCGCGTGTGCGAGCGAGACCCATTACGTTCGACATCCATGTTAACTAGTTGCATGAAGGCTCCTCCTTATGCCTGGAACAATGCTTGTTCGGGCCGCAATTCTGGGGAAAGCAGTCCGGATGTTTTGGTTTGGCGCGAGACCCTACCACACTCAGCCCAGTTTACCCAATAGCAGTTTGTGTTTTTTTTGTTCGATTTGACGTCGGGATGTGAGCCTCAGGCGCCAGCCGTGGGCGTCGCGAGTGGTTACCTGTTGACGCGGATAAGCTGTGGATTTTTTCAGGGTTTGCAAAAAACAAACTTAAGCTTCGACTTGAACTCTGCATTTAAGGGGGGAAGAGTTTAGGTTTAAGTCCAAGTTTAAGTTTAAGAAAATTCAGAGCCTAGTGCTTTGTCAACATTAAATATTGGGATGCAGTGCATCGTACTTCACCCTCCCACGCAGTTAGGTTTCACCAGCGGGCGGACTATTTCGTGGGAGGGTAGATGCGAGCCCTGGCGAGTCATCGGGGAGGGAAAACATAGAGCATTTCCCCCTCCCCGCCAGCTCGCTGGGGCTCGCCGACGACCCTCCCGCGAATCAAAACTACCTGCTGTAGCAACTCTTACGCGCGGGAGGGTAAAATACCCGCAGCCCTAAAGTTTAATGTGGTTGAAGCACTGGGAGCGTCGAGTAACTTGAAGCGTCAGAGGAAGTATTGGCCGCTTTAGCTAGCTTTCTCCAGTGGTGCTGCTGAGGGAGCGTGCGAGGCGCGCTTGACGAGGGTGATTTCATTACCCGCGTCGTTGAACGAGGCTTTGTCGACAAGATTCTGAATGAGTGTGATCCCCCGCCGTCCTTCCTCTTGGTCGACAGCGTTAACGGCGAAGCCCTTGCCATCATCACGGACTGAAATCTTCACTCCATCTTTGGTGATCAAGCAGGCGACGTGCACGAAACGCGCATCGTAGGGGGCTTGAGTCCTTCGGTCTTCTACCGCTTCGATCGGCCGTTTGTCATGCAAATGGCTGCGAACATAGCTCATGTCATCCTCGGATAATTCCAGGTTGCCGTGACACATGGCGTTGGAAATCGATTCGTCGATAGCGATCCCGAGTCGCGTGCAGTTGTCAACGTCCAAGACCTGCATCCCTATCGCCATTTGTTGAACCATCCCGATGAGTGGATGGATGAGGGCCAAATCGTTGGTAAGCTTGAAATGAAACCGCATATCCTCGGCGGTGCCGATCAAACGTTGATGGTTCTTTTCGGCTGTCGATGCATCAAGCACTTGTCGCACTGTCTCACCGAGCAGAGCGGGCAAACTGCTTTTGGGGATGTAGTTGGCTGCCCCATTCTGCAACGCCTCGATCGCTGCGGCGCGCGTATCCTGTCCAGAGACAACGATCACGGGGACCTTTCGTGGTTGGCGATGGACGTGATTGAGTAGATCGAGTCCCGACATGCCGGTCATCAAGACATCGGTGATCACTACATCGAAGGCGACTTCACGCATGAGTTTCATCGCCTCTTCGGCCGACGACACCGCTTCTACTAGCCAATCCAGGGGTTCCTTTTTCAGCAATTCGAGAATGACCATTCTGTCGATTTCCGAATCGTCGGCAACAAGCAACATGGGCATGGTGAGAGGCTCCTCAAAAAGAATTGCAGAGGAAAGTTGCAGCCAACAAAAATAAGAATTTCGCAGACTGCGAAATGCATCGTAACCGATTTCCAGTACCGAAGCAAAACGAAACGATCGAATCCAAGACTTTTTACGGTTCTGAACCCGCTCTGTATCCGCACAGTACGCCGCCTTGCGCATCCCTCGTCAAGACGTGTTAGAATAGAGGGCTGCTGAGTTGAAAAACGGCCGCTACCGCTACAATATTAGCTCGACGCGCCTGCGAGTGGGTCGGCAAGTACGAGTGGGTCGAGCTGATATTCCAGATGCGTCAGCGAACATGATTCTGTTCATTTAACTATTCAATCCCAATGCGTGTCGGAGATAACCTCGTGCCCTTACTGAATTTCCAACGCAACCTGCATTTGAACGTCTGCTTGTGCTTGGTGCACGCAGTACTGTTGGTCGGTCGCGCCCACGGCGATGATGTTAAGCAAGACGATGTTAAGCCAGCCGATGCGGCTAAGGCTGAGAATTCATCGCGCCCCAACATCCTGTTCATTTACGCAGATGACCAATCGTATAAGACAATCAGTTGTTACGGCGCGAGTCCCGAGTGGGTGCGCACTCCCAATATCGACGCGTTAGCGCAGGGCGGCGTCCGCTTTGAACGCGCTTACTTGGGAGCGTGGTGCATGCCTTCACGCGCCAGTATTCTAACTGGACGCTTGCAACATGGAGTCGAGTCGATGAGCATGGAAGGGCAATATCCGGGTAGCTCGTATAATCCCAAGCTCTGTCCCTTCGTCCCCGCCCAATTTCGGCAGCAGGGGTACCATACCGCGCAGATCGGAAAGTGGCATACGGGAATTGATTCGGGCTGGGGACGTGACTGGGATCATCAGATTGTGTGGAATCGTCCTGCGCATCCCGACAACGCGGGGAAATATTACACGGATCAGATTTTGACGGTTAACGGCCAAGAGCGGCGCGATCCTGGCTATTCGACTGACAACTATACCGACTGGGCGATTGAGTACATCGAAGGGGAGCATCGCGATCCGAACAAGCCGTGGTATTTGTGGTTGTGTTATGGTGCCATTCATGGACCGACCACCCCCGCCGATCGGCACTTGGGGAAGCTCGCTGGACAACAACCGCCGGTGCCAACTGATATTTACGGACCTTGGCCCGACAAACCCGCCTATCTGCAGGAGACGGCGGCTTGGATGAAAGCTCCCAATGGCAAGCCAGCCATGAAGGCCAAGGCGCGGGCGGCCAGTAACTTTGACAGTGGCGAAGCGGGCTTGGCATACGACGCGTGGATTCAACAAGTCAACGAATGCAACATGGCGGTCGACGAAGGAGTGGGGCGTTTATTGAAATCGCTCGCCGACTCGGGGCAATTGGAAAACACTTTGGTGATCTACACCGCCGACCAAGGCTACGGTTTGGGTGAACATGGTTTCAATCAGAAAGTGGCCCCTTACGATTCCACGCTTGCATCATCGCTGATCATCAATCAACCTGGAATGGTTCCCGCAGGCAAAGTTTGTCCGCATCCAGTCAATTCGCCTGACTTGGTCGATTTCATGTGTCGCACGGCCGAAGTGACCGTCCCCTGGAAAACGCATGGTCGCGACATTCGTCCGTTGGTACAAAAGCCCGAAGCGACCGCGTGGGATGCACCGATGATCTTGACGCATACCTCGCGAATCTATGGTAGCGATACCGCCCAGATTCCGACCGATGAGGATTTGACAGTTACCTCGGGCGTTCCCTGGTATGTCATGTTGCGGGATGGCCACTTCAAATACGTCCGCTACTTGGTGGAAGGTGAGACAGAAGAGTTATATGACTTGACCGCTGACCCCGACGAGTTGAAAAACTTAGTGGCTGTCCCTGAGCAGCGCCAGAGAGTAACGGCTCTGCGCGAAAAGACGATTGCGGAACTGCGCCGCACTGAGGCACCGTTCGTCGATAAACTCCCCCATGTCAAGCAGTGGTAGACGCTCAACCATGAAACACGATTTGCTAGTTGCCGCTGGTTACAACGGTAACAAATACCTGTTGGGATTGGCCCGCGCGTTTGTTTCGTCAAGCGTCCTATTGTGCCTGACCTGCGAGCTAGGGCACTGCCAACCGCCGCTGGAACAATCCAACTCGGCTTCGACTGTGACGACTGCCCCTGATGCTCACGTCTCCTTTGCGCAGGTTACTACGGTGCTATCGAAGTACTGCGCTGGCTGTCACAATGCGAGCGAACATGAAGGGGAGTTTTCAGTCAGTACCTTTGCCTCACTGATGGCTGGCGCGGAAGAAGGTCCGGTGGTCGTGGCTGGCAATGTGGAGCAAAGTAAACTACTGCAACTGTTGTCGCGGGAACTAGAACCTGCAATGCCTCCTGAAGACGAACCTCAACCGTCAGCCGAAGAGATCGCACTACTACGACAATGGATTGAGCAAGGGGCTGAAGGGAGTGATGTCAGTATCTCTGCTGGGCTAATATTCGATCCACCCCAGCTAACCAGCGCGGCGGCCAAGTTCCATCACGTTAGTGCCGCTTGTGGAGTAGCTGATAACGCCATCGCCATTGGCTTGTTGGGGGAAGTCCGGCTGAATGTCGTGGATCGCGATGTCGTGGATCGCTCTACGGTCCAACGCTCGGAACGAGAATCCACTGGTGATTCCCCTTTACAAAGCACTGACCGCAGAGCGATCAGCGATGTTGCATCCAAAGCACTGACCGGCGGAGCGGTCAGCGACTTTAAGGGCTGGAGCGTGAGTGGTTTATCTGGAAAGGTCAACTCGTTGCGACTCAGTCCCAATGGCGAGTCGCTCGTCGTAGGGTGTGGCATTGCCGGAGTGGGTGGCGAGGCGCTGATTTTGAATGTGACGGACGGTCATGTCGTTGGGCGATTTATCGGGCATAACGATACGATTTACTGCGCGGCGCTTAGTCCCGATGGCCGCACACTTGCCACCGGCAGCTATGATCGCAGCGTCATTCTATGGGATGTCGCCACGGGTGCAAAAGTGCGTCAACTCTCGGGACACAATGGTGCCATCTACGATCTGGATTTCGACTCAAGCGGTCAACTGTTGGCCACCGCCAGCGCCGATCAGACTGTCAAATTATGGCAAGTCGCCACCGGACAGCGGCTCGATACGCTTGGGCAACCCGAAGGCGAGCAACGTTCAGTCCGTTTCAGTCCCGATGGTCAGACGCTGGTAGCCGCTGGGACCGATAAACAAATTCGCAAGTGGCAAGTTGTCTCGCGCACGGAACCTGCTACCAATCCACTTTTGGTCGCGCGCTTCGCGCATGAATCGGACATTTTGCAACTCGAGTTCCTGGCTGACGGACGGTTACTCTCCGCGTCCACGGACCTGACTGTCAAGCTATGGGATGGTGATCAAATTGCTGGCTTAGGGACGCTTGCCAAGCTGAGTGACGTTCCGGTAGGGATCTGCCTGCCGACCACGGACCAGATTCTCCCAAGTGTCATGCAGCTTGACGGACAACGGGTTGCCTGGTCCGCAGATGCGACACGCCACGAACCGCACGTATACCGCGTAAACGAAAGCCTCCACGTAAACGAAAGCCTTCACGTAAACGAAAGCCATGTCGCCGCAGAGTCCAGTGTTGTAATAGGAAAAAATGTCCCATCAGAAACACTGACTGAACAACCTCCGCGACCTAAAACCTCGATGGCGTTGAAGGAGTCCAAAGAAGCAGAACCGAACAATAGTGCGTCAGGTGCGATGCCAGTGACCATTCCAATCACGCTGGCTGGTACGATCGCCGGGCCGCAAGCGGGTGGACCAGACCAAGACCTATATCGCTTCCATGCAACGCTTGGCCAGACCTGGATCATTGAAGTGTTGGCCGCCCGCGATGGATCGCCGTTGGATAGTCGCATCGACATTCTGGATAGCGAGGGTCAACTCGTCGAGCGGACGCGACTGCAAGCTACGCGCGAATCGTATTTCACCTTTCGTGGCAAAGATAGTTCGACCAGCGATGATTTTCGCATGCACAAATGGGAAGACATGGAGTTGGATGAGTATCTATATGCGGGGGGAGAGGTAAACCGTTTGTGGCTCTATCCACGCGGCCCCGACTCGGGGTTCAAAGTCTATCCAGGGGCTGGGGCGCGGCATGCGTTTTTCGATACGACACCCCTCTCGCATGCACTCGGACAGACTACCTACATTGTCCGCGAACTGACCACGGGTGAAACACCGTTGCCGAACGGACTACCCCTCTTTTCAATCTTTTACGAAAACGATGATGACGCCCAAACACGACTCGGCAAGGATTCTCGGCTCACCTTCACCGCACCGACCAGTGGTGATTACGTTTTACGAGTCCGCGATGCACGCGACTTTGGAGGGGATGACTTCAACTACCATGTCACCATTCGCCCCCCCCAACCCGATTTCAAATTGAAGCTGGCAGAAACGCAGATGTCGCTCCCCGTGGGGAGTGGACGAGAATGGTCCGTTGATGCCACTCGCATCGATGGACTTGACGGACCCATTGCCATTGAACTGATTGGGCTTCCCGTCGGAGTCAGGGCGACCAATCCGCTGATCATTGAGGCTGGACAACAATCAGCGGTTGGCGCGCTGTATGTCACTGAAGAAGCTGTGGCACAATTGGGAGATGAAAAACAATTCGAGGTTCAGCTCATTGCCTTCGCCCAGTCCAACGATGAAAAGATCGAGCGCGCGTTAGAGGAGAAACTGACTGTTTCCATCAGCGACGCGCAAGAGGTTCAGTTGCGATTGATGTCCGCCAGCAATCACGACCAAGCGCGTGAGCAAGAGATCGAAGAGTTAGAAATTCATCCAGGCCAAACGATTTCAGCTCGAGTGGTCGTTGAGCGGCATGGGACGGAGAGTCGCATTGAGCTCGGCAAGGAGGATTCTGGTCGCAATTTGCCGCATGGCGCCTTTGTCGACAACATCGGACTCAGTGGGCTGTTGATTGCCGAAGGCCAAGTGGAGCGTGAATTTTTTATCACCGCCGCGCCGAAGACCGCACTTGGCCGTCGGCAATTTCATCTGAAAAGTGCCACCACAGGCAAGCCGACCAGTCGCCCCATTTGGCTGAATGTGGTCGCGTCTGAGAAATAACCTTCGACGCGAAATGGCGACAATATCAGTTCAACGCCCTGTCTCGTTGGGGGCGAATGTGCCCATCCAGATTTCTTAACGACTGGTCGGGTTGCTGTTAGTTTACGCGAGTAAAACGCTGGCTCACGCCGCCAATGCTTTCTGAAAAGTAATTATCATTTCTTGGGGTGATCGTTATACTAATGGCTGCTACAGATTGCTGTGGCGGTATCGCACGTGCGTTCATTGCTCAATTAATAGAGGTTTACGTTTGATGGTTCATCTTAAGACGCGTCGAGGATTCACACTGGTGGAACTACTAGTGGTCATTGCCATCATTGGCATTTTGGTGGGCTTGCTGCTACCGGCAGTCCAGGCGGCGCGTGAAGCGGCGCGGCGGATGCAGTGTTCCAATAACCTCAAGCAATTGGGTTTGGCCATTCATAATTATCACGACACCATGAAGACCATGCCACCCGCGTGGATCATGGAATTTGCAGCTAATGGAACGCCAAATACTTTACAGCAGTGGGGCTGGGCCGCCATGATCATGCCCTACATTGAGCTTGGGAATTTATCCAATGCCGTGGGGGTGACCCGGGTTGGTTTGTCGGTCGTGGCCAATCAGGCTTCGACCGATCCCGCGGTTAGAAAGCTGTTACAAGACCCGATATCCTCGTTTAACTGCCCATCGTATGCTGGCGAACAAATCGTGCCGAACAAACAGATGTTTGGGATTGGTCACAGTGCCACCAACTATGCCGCCAACGTCGGATTCCACTGGTGCAACGGCAATGGGACCAACCCTCGCACTCCCCAAAATAACGGCATCATGACCGGCTCCAAGGGTAAGAACTTTGGTGCCATTTCTGATGGTTTATCAAACACTTTTCTGATCGGTGAAGCGTCGACCAACGGCACGTATTGCACGATTTGGACAGGCATTGGTAGCTCGCGCGGGGATGGCTTTAATATCGGTCGCAATGTGTCGCACCGATTGAATTCGCCGCGTCAGATTCAATCTGGATTTGATCGCGGGTTTGCCAGCCTGCATACTGGAGGGGGTAATTTTGTGTTCGGCGATGGCTCGGTTCACTTCATGTCCGATTCGATCGACTTCCGACTCAACGGCGTGCCTGATCGCGGCACCAACGCTTCGACCCAGGCGCAGTTCGACGCGGCTGTCAGGGGAATGGGTGTCTACCAATTCTTAGGAGTGGCCAACGATGGCCAATCCTTCAGCGTTGATCTGTAATCTAAGGCTGCATTCGCCGCCCCTGCCGTTCCGCCCGCTTGCCCCGGGCAGGGGCGAAAGTTTTATTGGTTAGCAGCGCACCCTCAACGTCCCCCGTTTACGCGGCAAGCTAATTGCAAAAACTCGTTCACTCGCGAGTCAAGCTCGCTGCGGTCCACTTATTTTTTCGAATTGATTCTCGCACATGAATATTTCACTTTTCAAAACACAGCTAAGCTGTCTGGCTCTCACACTTACAGCCTGCCTAGTTGGCTGTGGCGGTGATGATCGTTTCGCCACGGTGAGTGGAACACTGACCGTCGATTCCAAGCCGGTGAAAGGTCTGGAGATCATCTTCGAGCCTCAGTTCGAAGGGGGCTCTCCCTCGATCGGCTTTAGCGATGACAGTGGACACTACAAAGCGATGTTCACCGCCGATCGCGAGGCTGTCATGATCGGTAAGCATGTCGTGCGCATCAGCGGTGTTCAGTATGGCGAAGGAACGACCACGGAATTAGCGAAGATCCCACCCGAGTATGGCCCCAAGTCAACGCAAACCGTCGAGATCACCAGCGGTTCCAATACGTTTGATCTTGATATTGAAACTAAGGCTATGTCGATCAAATAGAGTCGCGTAAAAGTCGTGGATCGCTCTGCGGCCTGTCGCATCGACCGCAGAGTGTACCGTGACTCTTACACGGCCTCTCCACACTACGCTACATCGTGACAATGTTAAGTCATAACTCTGGAGTCCTAAAGACGATTTGTCTTTAAGGTTCAAGAACTCGCGGTGCATCTGTGAATCGGCGACACTTCCTGGACACTCTGCTGCGAACGCCGTCCATTTTTGCGCATGATTCGACACGGAACTCTGCGGCAAAAGCCTATTCTCGCTGATCGCCTGCGAAAAAAGCCCCAAAAAAGCGTTCGACGCTATTGCCTTATCCTCCAGACCTGCTTACCTTAAGAAAGCGTAACGCACCTCGGCTGCCGCTCCGATAAGGGGAATGGTAATGAAGTTGCTCTCTTGCTCTCTTGCTCTATTGAGCTAGTAAATGCGGACGACTCCACGGACTCGTCCTTGGTTGCCATTCCCGTCGCAGGAACCGTCAATTTTTCTGGGGAAGCCAAAACAATGGAGACTATCTCAGTTTGCTGAATCCAGATGGGATGTTAGTGCATCCGTCAATTGGAGAATGATTATGGCTATTCGCATAGTGTCGGTGTTGCTCTTAAGTTTGCTTGCGTCCGAATCGAGCGTAAGGCAAGCCCGTGGGCAGACCTCTGAGCGTGAAGTATTGCTGGCCAAAGGAGAGACGTTGTTGATCGATTTTATCAACGCGCGAGCTCTCGTCCCAGAGAATTGGGCCTGCTTCATTCGCGCTCAGCGGTGGGGACACAATCCGAAAGACGAGCAAATAATCACGACGAATCTTGTAGGGTTAGTAGCGAAAGCGCGGGTAAATGCGGCTGAAGAGACTCAGGACCCGCAAAATCACTCCTACTTTGCTTTCGCGACGCAACGGAGAAGTGTCGATTTCGGTCCAGAGGGATCCCGTCAAGGACTTTGGGGGCAAGATTTGGTGATCGGAGATCAGCATTTTCGAAAGCTAGGTTCGGCCACAACACCGATCTACTTCAGGATGGGGGAAAATAACCGTGTGTTGGACGACCCGCAGGATAAAGAGGTTCGGTTGACAATCAAACCATTCGACCCGTTTTACCTGAGTGTAGCCGACCACGGTTCCTTTCTGAGTGGTTCAGTGACCCGCGAACTGATGGTCGACCGGATGGCGAACCAGCGAAAGATTATTTTCGCCATTGAAAACCGCAAGCACGGGACGTTTACGGGAGTGTGGAGGCTCGGGAAATCCGATGTGTACTCGACGCTTACTTTTGCGCAGGAAGCAGATTGGCTTCCTATTGCGGCAGCGTCACGGTACTTGGGGCCACAGTCCGGAAATGATCTGGAGAGTTCGGAATTGGTCGAAGCCCTGGATAAAGTGGTGCCGCATTCTCGCTCCGAAACGAAGTGGATGCGAGCCCCAATCGCGAATAGTAATTCCGTCTTAGTGCCGTACTCCATCAACGTACTCAGCAATGGCCCCAATCAAAACTCTCGCTCGTCAGAGACTACTTTCTATCTACAATGGCGTTTCGGAAAAGAAGAGGTAGCGAAGGCCATCCCGAAACCGGACGCCTTTGATTGGCGCGCACCAATGCGTCAGCTTTTTGATCAGAACCTCGAACGCGGATTCGACCCAGACCTAGATGCAACCCCGCCGCCAACGGCCATAGCGACAGGGCAATAAGGAGCGCTGATGGCTCACAATTCACTAACTGGAATTCTAAATTGATGCGTGGATCGCTGTGTGGTCCAATGCACTGATCGGCGGAGCGATAGCCAACAGTTCAAATTAGCACTGATCGCGGAGCGATCAGCGACTTTTGCGACTTTCATTCCTGCAGTTTCTCTGCGACATGCGACAACATGGTGGCCAAGCCCGGGGCCTGTTCCAAGTCGACCGACTCAACGAGCGCTAACAACCGTTCACTCTCGGCGGGTAAGCGACCATGTAAGTTCTCCCAGACAATGTGCGGCAATAACGGATCGTCACCACATTTGGCTAAAATGGAGACCCACGTTGGTAGTGCGTCGATGTGCTCGAGCTTTCCACAGGCAATGGCCACTTGCAGCAATACATCGGGGGACGAATCACTGGACAAGGCCACGCACTTCTGTGCGAGGTCTGAGTGGTCGGAGTGTAAGTTACCAACGGCGCGAACTCCCCAAGCGCGAATCGAGCTGTCGGCACTATCCAATAACTTGGCGGCGAATTCAGCCGAGATGGCTTTTCCACCCATCAATGACCATAGGGCATGCAGGCGAGTTCGTCGCGCGAGATTTGAGTCGAGCGTGAGCCCTTCCAGTTCACTGATGACTCCCTTGCAATTCTGCTCGGCAAGTAGCCGCTGCGCTGTTTCACGCACAAAAACATTGGCGTCGCTCAAGCTCTTTACCAGTTGACTCGGGGAGGCACCGGCAAGCACTGTAGGAGCGGGACGTCCAGTGGCTTCGTGCACAACACGGTATAGCCGACCATGGCCACGATCGACCCCTTCGGGATCGGCGCTGGCGTCTTGATAGCAGTGATAGCGATCGTACCAATCGAGCACATACAGGCAGCCATCAGGGCCAACTTTTTGCACCACTGGCATGAACCACACGTCATTGCCGCTGAGAAAATCGTCTTCGCCAAAACCTTTGTACGTCGCGCCGCGCCGTTCGAGGCGATCGACGTTAATGCAATTGCCGTGGATGTTCCCCATCATCAATCGTCCGCGATATTCTGCGGGATAAGCTGCCGAATCGAAGTAGGTGATACCGCAGTAGGCGGCCATCTGATGCTTGTGCTCGACGATCGATTCAATCTTCCAGGTATGTGGCGGATAGGGACCGCCCTGGCGATGGTAGTAGCCGGTCTCGGTTAAGTGCCACAGGTGATCGATAACACATGCACTAATAAAGGCTTGTCCTTCGGGATCAAAAGTGATACCCCAAGGGTTGCTTGTCCCTTGGCAGAACAAATCAAATTTGCGAGTCTTGGGATCGATGCGAAACATGGCGCAGGTGAAATCGAAGACCTGGCCATTGGTCTCGACATGGCACGGATTGAAGACGCCGTTGAGTCCGTAGAGACAACCGTCGGGCCCCCAAGTCAAACTGTTGGGGAGTTCGTGCGTATCGTCGCGACCAAAACCAGTCACCACTACTTCGCTCTTGTCTGCCTTGTCATCTCCGTCGGTGTCTTGCATAAAGAGAATATCAGGTGCATTGGCGACCCATACTCCTCCATGACCGACGGCGATTCCGGAGGGGATGTTAAGTCCCTCCGCAAAGATTTTCACTGAATCAACGCGTCCGTCGCCGTCGGTATCTTCCAGGATTTTAATGCGGTCGCGTCCTGGTCCTGGCTCATGCCGTGGGTATTCGAAGCTTTCGGTGACCCAAATTCTGCCGCGCTCGTCGAAGGCCATTGCCACTGGGTTGATTAGATCGGGCTCGGCGGCCACCAGTTCAACTCGAAAGCCTGCCGGTACTTTCATTTTGGCCAAGGCTGCGGTTGGTGAGAGGGGAGGGCCGGGAGGGGCTGTCTGCTTACGCGGAATTAAGACCTTCCCCTCCTGTGCCGCAGCCACCGAACAGCCAATACTCAACAGGCCAATACTCGACAAGACAGCGATGGGGGCCAGGAGTGCGATGGTCAATAGAAGCGGTGGCTGGATCGGCGTGCGAGACATGGGGGATCGTTTCTGATACTGGAGAGGTAAAGCTGGAATGAGGTTCAGGACAGAACGCAATTATTGACCGCAAAAGCTCGACATTCAACTCGGCGGCGTCCATAATAAAGGATGGCCCAGATAACATTCGTCAGGTTTTAAATCTGCTGAACGAATTTATTTACGCACCGTCGGCTGCTATGATAGTCTAGCGATTATTCTTCGTTCTCTGGGCTGGCTCTTCGAATTCCCCACCGCATTAAACAAACAGGACTCTATCATGTCGCGACCATCACTCGTCTTGTTGAGGTTCACTAGGATACTCGCTGGGCAAACTCTATTGCTATTGACGGTCGTCGGCTTGAGTGGCTGTGGAGGCGGATCGGAAGCTGATTCGGATACGCAGGCCTCCGCTGAATCTTCGAGCCCGGGGACCGATTACGGAGGAGGTGACTACGGTGGAGAATCTGAAGCGGGAGCTACCAGTGGTGGAGCTTATGGGGGAGGAGCCTACGGTGGCGGGAGTCGCGGCGGGCGCGGTCAAGGTTCGAGCAGTAACGATGGTTACGGCGGCGATGGCTACGACGGAGGTGGCATGGGGGGCGCTGGGAATTATAGCTCTGGGAATTATAGCACTGGGAATTACGGCGGCGAAATGGCGGGGGGGATGATGGGTGGTCCTGGCTACGCTGGCGGCGATGGCTACGCTGGCGGTGGATACGCCGGAGGGATGGGAGGCGTTGGCGGCAACGCCAATCCACAACTGGGGACGATGATTCAATTCGTCCGACAAAACTGTGTTCAGTGTCATGGACCGCAATTGACCAAAGGGGACGTGCGACTGGATCGGCTCTCTGGTAACTTCGAAGATCAGCGTAACGCGACCACCTGGAGCAGTGTGCTTGAACAACTGGACAGTGGACAAATGCCCCCCAAGTCGGTTCAGCGTCGACCTGATCTGCGACAGCAACAGGGGGTAGTGAGTTGGATCAAGAGTTCTCTCAGCACTGCGAACTTTGTCCCCTTGGAAGAGCAAGATTATCTATCGCAAGCCGAGTATGCCTTCGCATCGGGGAAGGAGCGCGCGGGAGTTGACTTGCTCTATGCACATACCGTTGCTGCCGACGATGAAGTGGCCAAAGAGGTATTGACGCAGGCCAAGTGGTCGACGGTTGGGCTGCGACCAGCCTTGGCGCTACGATTTGCGATCGGGGTCGTGCTTAGCGCGCCCGATGACTTGGACGACCTCAAGCCACTAGGGACAACGCAAGCAGGGGGTGGCGGGGGTGGTGGTAGCTATGGCGGAGAGGGCTACGGCGCGGGGGGAGCGGGGACGCAGAAGTCCACCGAGCGCACCTTCCAACAACTCACTGGCGCCTTTGGTGAGGCAGTAGTCAACAAATTTGAAAGCCGTTGGGTCTCTGGCAGTTTGGGAACAGTGTTTAAGGACGTTGAAGAAAGCCAACCCGTGCCTGCAACGGGGATGGGGGGCGGGGGCTACGGCGGCGCAGGCTATGGCCAAGATGGCTATGCCGGTGGCGGCTTTGCAGGCGACGGTGGAGAAATGGGCTTCGGCGGAGGGGGAATGGGTGGTGAGTCGGCGACCAGCAAGCGTAAGCCTGTCCAACCTGGAAGCATCATCACTCCTGGGCTCACCTTTATCGGTGTCGGCAATCAAGCTGAGCTAATCGCCAAAGCCACCGAGTTGGGGGTCGATGGACTGTTCGTATTCGATGTCAAGGTCGAGCAGAATCGACGCACGCGGTTGGTCAACAATGACACGCGGCTGCGTCTACTGTCGATGCTTGATGGCAAGGCGTTGGCCGCTACCAGCACGCTCAATAATGTCGATATCGAACGCAATAAAATGCGCGGCATCGAAGACGATTCGCTCGACAAAAATACCGAACGCTTCTTCACTATGTTTGATGAAAAGGTACGCCTGGACAGTATGCCACCGCTCAAGCCCGAGCACGCCCAAAGTCGCATGCGGCAACTGTTGGTCGACAAGCAGACCGGTAACTTGCCGAAGCTCTTCGAAGCGCGACTCTATCATTCGCTGGGTTTGTTGACCAGCGATGAAATGTCGCAGCTATTTCAAATCGTGTTGCGCGGCAACGAAGGTGTGGCCCTAGCCAGCGGTAGCGTGGATGATCGCCGCTTAGTGTTGGGGGAAATCCTAACTAATTAGCGTGCCTCTTCCCACCAGCCCCGATAATTGCGCCAACCCGTACTGAGGTCATTTTCTGAGCGGCAATGTTGCAGGCCGTGCTTGGCGACTTGCAACCGGCAACCTAAGGTTTTCCGTCGATACCCACTCACCCAGCGCGTCGGGCTTGTAGGCTAACGCGTGGCTATCGACTGACAAACTGTTGGTTAAGAAAACCGGGAAAGAGCATGAAACGCAGCGGAAACTTAGCGGTTCTAGAACGCCACGAGCAACTTGAATCGCAGCCAGCGGCCTATGATGGGCCGGTCTGTAGTAAATGCTCGGCACCCGATGAAGGCTATGCGCTGTGCCGTGTTTGTGGCTACTATCCCAAGCTCGACAAGTTCATGGAGATCGACTACGAGATGGAAGGCTTAGTGGAGGAGGTGGTCGAGCCTGGCTTCAAGATGCCAAGTTGGGTTGCGGCAGCGCTCGGCTTTAGTCTTTTGGTCATCGCGGAAAGTGTTGGTTCGGCGATGTTCTTGCCACTCGACAGCGCGGAACGCATGGCGTGGTCGCTAGTACATTTGATCGGTGGCGCGCTGCTAATCATGGCCTTTCAGTTTCGCGGTACCTTTTACGCGATCATGGACGACACGTCCGTGACTGCCGTGGATTGTATCGTCTGGCCCCCTCGGGCGTGGGAAGCCATCGCGGTCCGCCTGCCAGGTTCGTCGCGGCAGTTTATTATGGCGACCGTCGGAGTGTTCGCGGTGTTAATGTCCTTGCTCGTCATCCGCAGCGTCCCGTACAGTTCACCCTTTGCGATTGATTGGGTGTCACAACCCAAAAGCAAATCGGTGCTGGCGCAAGTCGCTAGCCAAGTTAAAGCCAAGGGGGGCGATTCGAAAATGACGATGGAAGAAGCCCTCAATAGCTTTGCTGAAGAAACTGGCGTCAAGGATCTTGCCGCAGAAGAAGCCGCGCGGGCGCAAGCGGAAATGTTAGCGGATCTCGACAAACAAATTCCCGAAGATGAGTTAGAAGGCAAAGAGTCGGTCGTTCATACCGCTCGTTGCATTGTCGTCGGCTACTTTGCATCCGATGCCAGTCCCAATGAAGTAAGTCGCATCGTGTTGGCCACGGCCAGTCGTTTCAACAATAGTCGTAACAAGTTTGAGATTCTGGGTAGCGTCTCCGTTCAAGGGACTCCGGAAGCAATCTCATTGATGAAGAAACTGCGTGGTAGTGAAACGAAGGAGCCGCTGGTGGATAGTCAGCTAGCAGCCGTATGGGTGAAGCCAAGTGCGCGCTGCGAAATCGATTTCAACGAGCATGGCGAAAATCGACAACCGGTCAATCTGAAACTCAAACGCATGTTGTAAATGGTGAAGCTTGCTAAGCTTCCCCTTTTCGCGGTCTTTGTGCTCTTTCCAGGCTAATTCGATGTCAACTTGAATGCGTCCCTTCTGTAACTCGCGACTAAACAAAAATTGCCACAATAGAGCACAGAGCACGCAAAAAGAATTTGTGTTGCAATCTGCGGACTAAGCATCGTTCGGGACGTACTGAGAAGCATCAGTTTACCGCGTCAGCAATTCGGGTTTGTCGAGCACCAGATAGTGACCATGATCGGCAGTTACGATGACTACTGTCTGGTCCCAGCCACCGTTGTGATCGATCCACTCGGTCAGTCGCTGGAACGCCAAGTCACCACTCAGCACAGCACCGATGGAGTTGTCGATGTTATTCGAGTGGTTGGCCCAATCTACGTCTCCAGCCTCGACCATCAACCACCAACGCGGTGACTTGGCATCGAGTACCTTGACGGCCGCCAACGTCATGTCGGCGAGCGTTACGTTCTCATTGAGATCCTCGGTCGTGTAACTCTCCGCTTTTGCGCTGGCGGGATTGCCGACGCTCGCCACCGGCGCATAATCGCCATCGGCCGTTTGAAATGGTAGATGTCCTCCGGTCACGCCGAAATATCCAAACAAGCGCTCACCGCCAGTGATAGTCTGCTTCACGGCTGCATCTAGCAATTCAGTTCCCGCCCGCCCGGCGGTTCGCGTGGCCACGACGTATTTCCCACCGGCGCCCACACTGATCTGGGCTTGATCGTCGGCAGTCAGGTAGCGATTGCCGGCCACAAAATTCTCTCCCTGATTGCCATCTTTATCCTTACTCTCGCCCCAGCCGGCACCGAGCAGCACATCGACTCCGGGCAATCCGCCAGGGTGGAACACCGAGGGGATGCCGAGTAGATCGCGGGTCAAGTCTTGATAGTCATCGCGATGGACATTGTTGGCGTAGGCACAGGCTGGAGTGGCATGGCTGATTGGGACGCTGGTGACCACTCCAATCGCATAACCATCTTCTTGCAAAGTGCGGGCAATTGGTAGAGCTTCGCGGCCGGAGAAGTCGACATTGATGGCGTCGTTGTAGGACTTGATCCCGGAACACATCGAAGTGGCGGAGGCGGCGGAGTCGGTGTAGGCATGGGTATCCCCCTGTTCCGCATTTTTCCCGATGGGGTACTGTAGGTCTTCAGTGGGGGACCAGGGATTGGGACCGCCGCGATTTACATCGTATCCACCCGCCACCTTGCCACCGGGGTTGGTCACGACTTGTTTGTCGACATTGGTGGCGGTCCCTTCGTTATGCGGACTGGTAACGAAAAAGCCAAAATCAGTCGCCGTCCCTCGGTAGTCCTGAAACATCAAACCAGTTCCGCGGCCTGCTTCGTAAGCAACTTTTTTGTGTTTGGCGATGGCTGCAGCGCGCGTTGTCGGCCAATCCATACCGTCAAATACGAACAAGATAATCCGCTGCTTACCCCCCTCTGCCGCCAACTTTTGCAAGCGATAGACGTCGGTCTGGTCGAAATACTCGGCTTGTGGATTGAGAGTTTGAGTTGGAAGCTCCCCATATAACTTGGTTAGGCGCTGGGCATCGCGATAGATACTCTTTGAGCCGTTCACCTCGTCGAGCGACCAGCCGAAGGTATAAACGGGGATCAAACGGTTGGAATGAGAGGTCCAAGTCGAGTATTTCTCGCGGTTGGGCCCCCAATGGCCGAACAGCGGCTGGTTCGATTCGACCGCTTGTGATTGCAATGTGGCGATCGGATCCTTGACTTGAGCGAGAGAAGTCAGCGGTGACAGCAGGAGAGCCAATAGCGCGGCACAGCGGAGAATCATAGGTCGTGGTGCTTATCGGGAGGAAGTAAGGAGGGGGATGGGTGGGGCAAGAATAGGATTATCCTAATTCCACTCAGTAGTTCACTCAACGGCTATCTGGTTAAGAATGAAAGTGCGGCTCGCGACTTCGGCTGGTCCTGTTTTGGTCTCCACAGACTGTTGTAGCTGCGTTCACCAGCACGTAGACTCCTCTGAGGTCTGGCGACCACAGCTACGTTTAATTGCCGCCAGCGGATTGCAAGCTTGCCTGTTCCCCCTCTACAATTAGGAGCTTAGCTTTACTTTCCCCTGATTCATCGTAACTCACCGGTTCGGGGGCTGTTCTAGTGAACCTCAGGCGGTAGCCTTGGGCTGGTGATTAACTCTGCCGCCCTGGGAGCCCACGGCTAGCGCCTGAAGTTCACGGTGAGTTACGATTTCGCGCTGCCATCTAGAAATTTATTGAAATTCGCCATGTTCGAATCACTTTCCGACGGTCTACAGTCAGCCTTTAAGTCAATCCGCGGCAAAGGAAAACTGACCGAAGCGAACATGCGCGATGGGCTGCAGATGGTCGAAGATGCGATGCTCGAAGCCGACGTCAGCTACTCGGTCGTGCAAGACTTTATGCAGCACGTGACCGAGCGGGCGCTGGGGCAAAAAGTGCTCCTGTCGCTCAAACCGCACGAGGAACTGGTGCGAATTGTCTACGAGCAGTTGACGGAGATCCTGGGACCCGTCGATGTTTCCATCCCGCTGCGCAAGGACAAAGTGACGATACTGATGATGTGCGGCTTGCAGGGTTCGGGAAAAACGACCACGTGCGGCAAGCTAGCGCTGTTGCTAAAGGAACAAAAGGTCCAACCATTCTTAGTTGCCGCTGACTTGCAACGTCCCGCTGCGATTGAACAACTGCACACCCTTGGTCGGCAATTGGATGTGCCGGTCTATAGCGACGCTGGTCAGCCAGACCCTGTGAAGGTTTGCCGTGATGGTGTGGCACAAGCGACCGCACAAGGGGCTCAGGTCGTCATTCTTGATACGGCGGGTCGCTTGGCCATAGACGAAGAATTGATGACACAACTGGCCGAAATCGACAAGAAGATCGGTCCCGATCAAGTCTACCTAGTGGTCGATGGAATGACGGGGCAAGATGCCGTCAACAGTGCCGCATCGTTTAACGAGCGACTTGAGCTCGACGGCGTCATCATGACCAAGCTCGATGGCGATGCCCGGGGTGGCGCATTGTTGAGCGTCAAGCACGTGACAAAAGTTCCGATCAAGTTCATCGGGACTGGCGAACATCTCGATGCGCTGGAGCCCTTTCGCCCCGAGGGGATGGCCAGTCGCATCTTGGAGATGGGGGATATTGTGGCTGTGGCTCAGCAAGCCCACCGCATCATTGACGAAAAGGATCGCGAAAAGCTCGAAGCCCGTATGGCATCCGGGCAATTCACACTGGAAGATTTTCGCGGCGTGCTCGAGAAAGTCGCCAAGCCCGGTTTGATGCAGAAGATGATGGGGCTGCTCCCAGGCATGGGGGACCTGAACAAGATGATGGCGGGAGCCGATACCGATGGCGAAGTGCGCAAAATGCTCGGCATTATCGACTCCATGACTCCCAACGAACGTCGCAATCCCAAGTTGATCGACACCCTGCGCCGCCACCGAATCTCCAAAGGGGCAGGCGTCCCCCCTAATTTGGTCAGCGGCCTCATCAAGCAGTTCTCGATCATGGGCCCCATGATGCAGCAAATGGCCAGCGGAGGAGGACGGGAACGGATGCAAATGATGCAGCAGATGCAGCAAACCATGATGAACGACCCGACCATGAGCGGGATTCGCACCAAGAAGTCGACCGGCACGCGGCTCAGCAGCAAGGACCGACAGAAGTTACAAAAAGACCGTGAAAAGCAGTTGCGCAAGCTAAAACGAAAAAAGTAGGCAAAACTCTCGTTCCCAGGCTCTGCCTCGTCTGCCAAGTATTAACAGGCGGAGCCTGCAAGGCAGTGGGTTCCCAGGCAGAGCCTGGGAACCAGAAAAAGCCTGGGAACCAGAAAAAGCCTGGGAACCAGAAAACAGATACTTATCCAAGGGGAGGGGCGTAGCGGCAAAAAAAATTGTAGCTGTTCGCCCTCGCCCAAACGCCCCGGCTGCGTTACACTTTTGGGTTCGTTGGTCGCAGGTTCCCCGTAAATTATCGGGAAGCCTAGCCGATCGGCCCAAATCAACCCGATCCATGTATTGAAGTCCCAGGAGAATTTGTGTGGCAGTCCGCATTCGTCTGAAGAAGATGGGCCGTAAGGCTCGACCGTTTTTTCGCTTTTGTGCCGTCGATTCCCGCCGGCCTCGCGATGGTAAAGTGATTGAGGAATTAGGTTACTACGACCCCATGGTCCGCGAAACCGACGCGCGGGTAGTGCTCAAGTCGGAACGGATCGACTACTGGTTGGGCGTCGGTGCACAACCGAGCCAAAAGGCTGGCGTATTGATCAAGAAATACGGGACTCAGGGGACTCACTTGACGCAGCAGAAGGCAGCCATGGATCGGATGAAGACGCGCGTGGTGCATGCTCAGCCTGCACCGAAGCCAGCAGCTGTTGTTGAAGCTCCACAACCTGTGGCTGCTGAAGCGACCGAGTAGACAAAGTGCCCGACCGCCCGACGTCGGTGCACGTCACCACTACCGCGCCAAGAACTCTTTCAGTTGCACCAGTCCCTGATTGGGGTCGTTGACGAGGGGCACAATGGCTGCGGCCAGCAGTAGTAGCCCCAGTAATACAAAGGGCCAACCAGCATTGGAACGGGGGCAACTGACCCCCTTTGCGGCGATCACAAATGCGCGTTCCAGTTGTACCCAATCTTGCAAATTGCGTAGGAAGCCCACGTGGACGACTTGATGGACGCGCCACGTGCCACTGGGCTCCAACGCCAATTGCATCGCGGCAGTTGGCAACGTCAACACTTCCCCTTGCCAGTGGGCCTGTTCATCTACTTGGCGCGCCGCCCGCAATAGCGCCTCCACAAATTGCTCGCCATCCATGCCATAAGCCACCATGCGTGGTTTGCAGCTCAGCAGCAACATCAACAGTCCCAGCGCGTAGAGCACAAATAGCGCAAGCCACACCCAGGCATGCCATCGCGCTGCGGCCTGAGCTGGGAAAAACAATTGCATGGGACCGATGGCAATCAGCCCACTAGCCGCGATCCCCAGCGTCAGCGTGTCGCGCCAACCGGTCGTAACCAGCGGCCGCGTTCGTAAGCGGAGGCCGCCAACTAGGATGAAATAGACAGCTACGGGGATGGCCGCGATGGCAAAATGAACGCTAGGCATGTTGGCGGAGCCTTTCTATCGCAGCGGAACAAAAAACGAGTCAACATCACCCCACAAAACAGCGGGTTCGTTGGTAAGTATAATTTTTCCCGCTGCCTACGGATCATTCTTTGGGCTGCGTCGGAATAATAGCGATCACAGTCTCTCCCGCCAGTGGCTCGAAGGGGCCTGAGGCGGTCCGAATCTTCAGGCGTCGCTCGGCATCGATGACAAACAACACTACCGCTTGCGGACCATGTTTGTCACGAAACTGCGCGATAGTAAAATTCTCAGTCAAGGGAGTGGCTTTGACTACCGCCCCCTGTTCGAACATCCGCTCGATTACCGAAAAATTGAGATCTTCCTGGAACAGCATCCTCCCCCGGCGATTCTGCGGAATACTCTGCCAGCGGCCATGCGACTTGCCGCGACTGGCCAACTGATAGACACTGGCGCGGGTAAAGACGTGGATATACTCCATGGTAGCCAACGTATTGACTTCGTCGCTGGGGGTCACGGCTAAAAAGTTGCCGATTCCGGCCAGATCCTGTTCCTCTTGCACATGCTCGGACAAGACGTTGCCACACTTAGCGTCCAGTCCGGCCAGTCGAGCGGCGGATACATTGGCATAGTTAGTGTCGATCAAGACCACTCGCATTTCGAACTTGCGCAGTGCCAGGGCCACTTCGCGCACCCAACGCGAGGCACCCGCAAACAGTATCCCTTGGGGTTGGGCATCTGCCAGACCCAGCAATCGCGCCAACGGGCCCGCTCCCAAGCCGCACAAAGTGACTGTCCCTAGGATCACCAAGAACGTCACTGGCGCTAACAGACTAGCCTTCTCCAACACGTCTCCCACATCGCCCGAGCCGCGCCACTGCTCAGCCAACTTGAGACCAAACACACTCGCCACCGAGGCCGCTACGATTCCGCGCGGCGCGACCAAACCCACGAACAGTTTTTCTTTGAGTGGCATCTGCGTTCCCAATGTCGCCACAAACACGCTCAGTGGTCTGACGACGCCGATCAGCAGTAACACAAACGGAATTCCCCGCCAACCGATATCCATCAAAGCGCTCAATTGCAGTCGCGAGCCCAATACGATGAACAAACAGCTAATTAGGAAAACCCGCAAATGCTCCTTAAATTCCAACACATGCTCGACGCTGACGTAGTTCTGATTGGCCAGGCAAATACCGAGAATAGTTACTGTTACCAGGCCCGACTCCTCGCGCAAGACGTTGCTAAGCCAAAAGCTACTCAACGCCACCACCAAAAACAACACGCCATGCAAAAAATCTGGGATCCAATATTTGCGCAACGAGACCACCAACACTGCGGCAGCCGCACATCCCAAGAGCACACCAATCCCTAATGTCTCCAGCACGATCCTCGCGATCTGCAGCCAACCTAGCGCCTCCGGATGCGAGATCACTTCGAAGACCAATACCGCCGCCACGGCACCGACCGGGTCGATCAAAATCCCTTCCCATTGCAAGACAGAGCTGACACGACGATTGGGACGAATCTGTCGCAACAGCGGCCCCACCACGGTTGGTCCTGTTACCATCAGGATCGCCCCCAGCAACCACGCCAACTGCCAACTGAATCCCAGCAGGTAGTAGCTGAGCAAGACTGTCAGTCCCCACGTGATGAGCGATGCCAGGCCGATCAGGCGAAAGACGACGTTGGCACCGGTCCCCAATTGATTCCAACGGAGTGTCAGCCCACCTTCAAACAAAATGATCGCCACCGATAGCGAAACGATGGGAAATAGGAGCTTGGGACCAACCTCGCTACTCGTGCCGGTCAACTCCGCCAGGATTTCGTCGGGCGAATGCCACAGTCCCAGACACAATCCGAACAGGAGCAGCAGCAAGATACTGGGGACCTGCAAACGCCAGGCTAACCACTGAGCGGCGATACCCAGCAGCGGCACCAACACTAGATAGAACTGAAATAAATTTTCGTGCAATAGGAAGATCCTAGTTACTGGTTGGTTGGAGTTCGGCCATTAGGTGCCTGTGCATCTCGAAGGCATTAAGAGCGGCTAAAGCTTGAACTGTCGTGGAGTGTGGAATTGTTTCACTAACTTACGTCCTCAGCCAGACACGACAAGGGATCGATGGTAGCGAATCTAACAAATATAGGACTTGACATGCCCGGTCTTCGAATTCTCTGCGTGTGAATTGCCACATCTGTTCAAGGTAATAGGCTAACCAAGTGCTAGGGTTGCCCTGCCTGGGCTAGTGCCTACCACGAAATATCGCAGCCAATAGAGCTATGCATGACGAACACCACCGTTAACCCTCAGCAACCTGACAGCCTTCTGCCAGCTACCAGTTCAGTCTCGCGTCACACGAGTGATGAACTGGTTCGGCGTATGGATGAAGATCTAAATACAACCGAGGCCTGGTTACGGCAAGCTCAAGTGGGCGAGGTCGAACTGTCGGTCGTTATTCCAGTCTTCAACGAACCGGTAACCGTTTTCGAAATAGTAGATCGCGTGCGAGCCCTACCGATCTCGAAACAGGTGATCGTTGTCGACGATGGGAGCACCGATGGCACTAGCGAAGCGCTACAACGACTCCGTGGCTTACCCGACGTTGTCTTGTTGACGCATACGCTTAACCGCGGCAAGGGAGCCGCTCTGCAAACCGGCTTTGAATTCGCCAGCGGCCGTTTCGTGATTGTGCAAGATGCCGATCTCGAGTACGACCCGCAAGACATTCTAAAAGTCTTGGAGCCGTTGCAAGCTGGCGACTGCGACGTGGTCTACGGCTCGCGTTACTTGACCAACGCCCAGCAAGATCCATCGCTGCTGCATCGCTTGGGCAACTGGGGGCTGACCACTTTTAGCAACTTACTCACCGGTCATCGATTGACCGACATGGAGACTTGCTACAAGGCCTTTCGTCGCGATTTGTTGCAACAGCTGCGAATCGAACAGGCGCGCTTCGGCTTCGAGCCCGAGATTACCGCTAAGCTGGCACGCCGCGGAGTGCAGATTCGCGAAGTAGGAGTTTCCTATCGCTGTCGCAGTCGCCAAGAAGGAAAGAAAATCGGTTGGCGCGATCTGTTCGAGACCCTCTACTGCATCGTCCGCTATCGCTTTAAGGCCTAGCCAATATCAGCTCGACGCGCCAGCGCGTGGGGCCCCTGTGTTGCACGTTTTCGGAGACGGTGGTATCGCAGAGCCCGCGACCCACTCGCTGGCGCGTCGAGCTGATATTGGTTGCGAAACGGCTACGTCAGAAGATCTGTTCTAAAACTTTGTAATTCGGATCGCTGAAGCCGGTCCGCGCGTAGGCGGTTTGAGCCCGCTCATTCTCAATTTCCACATACAGCCGCACCCCCACCACATCTGGTTGCCGACGCAGCGACTCGACCACTTGCGTCATGAGCGAGCGAAAGACCCCTTGGCCACGTCGCGGCGGGATGACATAGACGCTCTGCACCCACACCAACCAACCATCGCGCCAGTCGCTCCACTCGCGCGTCAGCATGAGCGAACCGAGCGTGGTCCCTTCTTCTTCCGCCAAATAGTAGACTACTTCCGGACAGCGCTCCAGCCCGCGCGTTACCCCACGACGCACAATATCCGGCGGCAACTCTTTCCCCTCCGTCTCGCGCGCAATAGCGCAGTTGAACTCCACCAACACGCGCACATCGTCTAACGTTGCTGTGCGAATCTTCCATTTCATTAGTTCTTGGATCCCATTGTAAAAGTACCAAATTTCATTTTCCGACCTCTAGTGCTTTGTCAATATTAAATTTTAGGGTGCAGTGCACCGTAATTCACCCTCCCACGCAGTTAGGTTTCACCAGCGGGCAGACTATTTCGTGGGAGGGTCGATGCGAGCCCTGGCGAGTCATCGGGGAGGGAAAACACTGAGCATTTCGCCCTCCCCGCCAGCTCGCTGGGGCTCGCCGACGACCCTCCCGCAAATCAAAACTACCTGCTGTAGCTACTGTTACGCGCGGGAGGGTAAAATACCCGCAACCCTAAAATCAAATGGTGATGAAGCACTAGGCTTTGTGAATGGCATCAATGGCGGTCGCAATGCGCTGCATGTCGCGACGCGTCCCCAGTAGAACGGACTGGGTGAACCACACCGCCTCACTGCATAGTCGGTCATTGACGGGGCATTGATTCTTCTCGGCCCAAGCCGCCATGAACTCTCGGCCATAAATTTTGATGTAGTGGGGATTGTTCGCAATTGCCATCACGTGCGGCGTGCGATTGAGACTGCTGTAACCACCGCTGGCACTGATACCCGCATTTCGCAGTTCCTGTAGGAAGACCTCGCGCGATCGACCATTGAACTGGGCTTGGTCGTAGCGGAACATGAACAGGTGCCAGGCGCTACGCTCGCAACCCTCGTCCCATTTCGCGGGGCTGATGCCAGGGATTTTCGCTAGTAACTCCGAAAGTACCTGGGCGTTTTCATCGCGGCGTTTGGCTTGGGCCTCCAGACGCGCCAGTTGCGTAACCAGTAAGCTCCCTTGGAACTCAGTCATGCGGAAGTTTGCACCGCGCCCCATGCTCTCCACCCGACGTCCGCCTCCGGGGGTGTGGAAGTTGTAGCACTTATTGGCAAACTCCTCGTCGTTGGTGAGCACGGCCCCTCCCTCGCCAGCCGTGAGATTCTTGCTGGCCTGAAAGCTCAGGCAACCTCCCAGTCCGTGGGTGCCAACCGGTTTCCCACGCCACACCGCCAACGGGGCTTGGCAAGCATCCTCGATAAAGGGGATCCCTTGCTCCGTGGCTACTTTGCTCACCACATCGAGATTTGCGGGCGTACCGCCGATGTGAACTGGCAAAATGAGCTTCGTATTGGCCGTTATTGCCTCGCCGATCTTGGTCCCATCGATTTGCATCGAATCGATCTCGGAGTCGACGAAGACCGGTAGGGCGAAGCTGTTGGTGATGACGTTGAACGTCGCCACGAACGTGTAGGGAGGAAGGATGACTTCATCGCCTGGTCCGATATTCAAGGCCCCGAGCGAGGTGAGCAGCGCGGTGGTCCCCGAACTGGTCGCAATACAGTAGCGGGCTTGCATCGCCTCGGCCCAACGCTGTTCGAATTCCGCCACTCGCTTACCCCCCAATCGCCCCCACTGCCCCGAATTCAGAACTGCCATTAGGCCGTCCGCATCGCTGGTATCCCAAACCGGCCAGGACGTGTGTGATTTGGCTGGCGTGGCGGTGGGAGTTGCCGCCACCTGGGGTGCGCTTGGGGGTGGCGGAGCTGACTGCGCACGAGCCACCGAATTCGAGTACGTGGCGGTCGATAGGGCGATACTCCCAGCCAGTAGGCGTCGACGGCTAAACGCTTGGGACATCGTTCATCTCCTGAGTTCTGAGTTGAGTAAAGTAACTTGCTGCAAGTTCTGGGAGTCATTTGACTTCGGCTACGACGGGTAGATCCTCTGCTGCCGATCGCCTGGTAAGACACCGCAATATCTTCTTGCCGCACCTCTTTTTTTGCTGACCGAGTTTCGGTCTGTGGCCACTCACGCGTTGAATTGAAGCGCCAATCATACTCGATGGTGCAGTTGGCCGTTTTCGACAAGCAGCCATGCGGCAAAAAGATGATGCGAAAAGAGCCCACGGCTAGCGTCTGACGTTCACGACTAGATGGAACTTAAGGTCTCTTAGTTACACCTGCGCTCGCGGTTCAAGAGCGCAGCATATTATTAAGCGCGGCGCAGTTGGGGACCACAGGCAGAAATGAATTGGCTGTATCGTTTGGATGGGTGCGCTGCCACGTTGCCATAGCTTTTTGCCCAGCCTCAAAGCCAGCCGCAATCTGTCGCTCGGCGTGAGAGAAATCGAACCAAGCACAATGCCCCACATCCGGTTGGATCAAGATGTCGGCGGACTTTTGCGTGACGCGACGCATCATCCGCTCACCAATCTCATCCATCCTCAGTAGCACATGCAGAGCAGACTCGCAACGCTCGGCGCGCTCCAAGTTGGGCCCTACATCGACGCCTATGACCAACTCCTCCCCACCATATCCACGCGCGACCTGTGTGGGGAGAGAATCCAGTACTCCCACGTCGCACAGTAACATCCCTCCCCACTCGACCGGTGGGAATATTCCAGGGATGGCCGCCGAGGCTGCGATCGCTCTCCGCAATGGACCACGCTCCAGTACGATTGGGTGACCACTTCGCAGGTCAACTGTCACGATGCTCAGCGGTATGGGCGCATCGGCGATATCGATGTCGGGAACAAGCTGTGCAATCACCCCTTCTAAGACGCCACCGGCCAACAGGGATCGACGACGAAAGACACGACCCAATAGATGCCTGGCCCACAGATACGACTTGATCTGATCGTACCAAGCCAACAAACCGGTCGTCGTCCTCACTTGGCCAGGTTGCGTTCCAAACAGCGATTCCTGCCGCGCGGCAAAGTCGTCGCTGGCGATATACTCAAGCACTCGAGATTGAACGCGTTGCAGCGAATCATCCACACTGATCATCGCACCAGCCAAACTTCCCATGCTCACCCCCACGATCCGTTCAATCCCCAAGTCGCTCTCTTGGATAGCTTGAACCGCACCGAAGTGCGCCAGCCCGCGAGCACCACCACCTCCCAAGGCCAAGATCGCACGCCGTTGATTGGGATTGGAAACACGAGCAATCATGTTGCAACTCCTGCAAGATAGAAAATGGAATCGTTCACGCCATAGTCGCTGACCGTTCCGCCGGTCAGCGACTATCGCGAGTTCTGTCTGTCACTTTCGATAGCGCATCATGATCTCGCGAGGCTCAATCCCCCGCAGTTCGTTCCAACCATCGTCGGCAATGGCACCACCCAACTCTGTCACTCGTCGCCAGTCGCGACTGGTTGCGCGGGCACCTTGTAATCCGCGCCACAACTGGCCGCAGATCACTTCGCAAGCTCCCTGCGTCAAGGGGTCGCTCTGTTTGGCACCATACAGACTGGTGACCAAGATCACCACGGCGTCTTGCAGGCGTTGCGATAAGTCGATCATCGAGCATTGACGATCGGCCAATTTCAATTGATGGGTGCGCATGGCCGCGGAAATCTCTAGGCCTTGATCGCTGAGAAACTCGCAGGCCCCTGTGGCATAGCGACGAAGCACGGGTGGCATACCGTCCAACTTTGGCTTGGCACTTCCCAGCATCCGCATGCCGACCCACCACTTGGCATACGCGGCCAACGGCTTGCGTAGCATCCATGCATGTCGTGGATTGGCTGGGTTGGGCGACTTGATCCCCGCTTCGAAGAGCACGCGACCGATCGGCTCGAAGAACTCCTTGCCATGCCCCTTAACCAGCGATTTGAAGAACGCCATCCCCAGCATTTCTCCCTCACCTTCGTAGATGCAGGGTGCCAGAAACTCGTGCACATTGTCGCCAAACAGATGTCCCTGCAGGAACGAACGACCGCCGTGCGTCTTCATGAATAGTTCAATCGCGGCGGTCTTTTGCACTTCGCTACCGAAAATCTTCGCGATGATGCATTCCATCTCACCTCGAAAACCCAAGTCAATCAAGTTGGCGCACCAATCGGCCAGCGCGTCGCAGGCGACGATGTAGCCCGCCATTTGGCCCACGCGTCGACGGACCAATTCGCGTCGATCGATGGCTTCCCCGTAGGTCTCGCGATAGGCGGCCCAAGGGAGCATGTTGGCCAGCATCATCCTCATCGTCCCAGCCGCATTGGCGCACAACGAAACGCGTCCCAGGTTCAAACCGTGATAGGCGACCGTCAGGCCATCTCCGGCGGCGGGAACCAACAGATTTTCGGCGGGGACGTGGAAGTCGCGAAAGACGATCCCGCGATTGTATGTATGCTTGAGCGCATACAGTCCGTATTTCTTCAGTTGGAACGATTCGTTCTCAGACTCTGGCAGATCGACGACCAGCACGGCTGGTTTGTGATCGATCAAACAGACCAGCCCCACGGTGCGTCCCGTGGTGACATTGGTGATGAACAGTTTTTCACCGTTGACCAAATAATGATCACCTTGCAAGACTGCCGTGGTGCGCAGGGCCGTTAAATCGCTCCCGGCACCCGGTTCGGTCAGGGCGAAACCACTCAATCGCTCGCCATTGGCCAAACTTGGCAAAAACCGTTGCTTTTGTTCGGCATTTCCGAACGTTCGAACCGGATCGACCGCCCCAATACAACCATGCACCGAAGCTAGTCCAGCCACGGTTGGATCAGCGGCCGCCATGCGCGTCAGCAACCGCGTAAAGTCGAGGAACGAGCTCCCCAAGCCACCGTACTCCTCGGGAATCAGCAAGCCCCAGTAGCCGGTCGTGGCTAGTTCTGCCAACGACTCTTCGCTGATTTTATTATATTCGTCCAGCAGTTGTCCTTCACGCTGTCGACGATTAACTAAAGCCACACCGCGATTCATGGCTGTGTTGATCGCGTCTTCCATCGGCGTGGCCTGGAAGCCAAACTGCTCCAATGGAACGCGGCGTTGCCACACTGCGCGGTGAATGGGGCTAGCCGACGTTTGATATTGGGCCGCAAACATCTCTTCGACTTGATCGTCGGCCGTGTCGATCTTCCCCGTCCGCGAGGCTTCGTCGGCACTCTTGCCGCCGAGGCGCAGAGCGGTCTCAGCGAAGGACTCCGTAGCAGCAACGGACTGCAGTGACCTCAGCTGGCTTGGCTGTGTGGACCACTCGGCTGTGTGCGGATCAAGATTCGGTTGAACATCGAGACTCATGATTGCTCTCCCAAGCTAGAGGGTTCGGAACTTTATCGGTCGAGAAAAAAGCTTCCTGCCGCGCGGCGCGAATCGCCAGACCATCTGCTGGAGCAAACCGTCGCCCCAACCACCGCTCCAATAACAACATATTCGACAACACTACCCGAGTACCGATCCGATCGATCAGGCGCAGCGGCCCGCCATGGTGTGGAGCGAAACCAGTCCCTAGGACCATCCCCAAGTCGACCATCCACGGTTCGGTCACCACCAACTCATCCAGGCAATGCACCGCTTCATTGAGCATCGGATAGACCAAGCGTCGTTGAATCATGCTCAGTCCATCGGTCTTGAAATCGAACTGCTCAGTCGGCATCAGCGGCTGACGTTTGATTGCCGTATTGGCTAGTCGCTTTTTACCCCAGCGATAGAAGCCCAGTTGTGTTTTCTTACCCAACCACTTGCGATCGGCCATGTCGCGTAAGAACGCCGCCGGGACTTCTGCGTCGAGTTGAATCTTGGCCAACGATCCGGCTACGTGGCTGGCGATATCAATCCCCACTTGATCGATCAACTCCAACGGCCCCATGGGCATACCGAACTGTCTGAGCTCACGATCGATCGTGACAATGTCATAGCCTTCGGCGACCATCCGTACAGCTTCTCCCATGTACGGGAATAAGACACGGTTGACCAAAAAGCCGGGTTTATCGGAGGTCACGATCGGTGTCTTCCCCAACCGTTTGACTAAGTTTAACAATTGCGTCACCGTGGCCTCGGAAGTCATCTCCGTCCGCACCACTTCGACCAATTCCATCCGCTCGACGGGGTTGAAGAAGTGCAACCCCGCGACGTGCGATCGACGTCGAGTGGCAGCGGCCATCTGCGTGATATTTAGCGACGATGTGTTTGAAACTAACGAGGCGTGAGCCGGCAGCCAGCGATCAAGTTGTTCGAACACATCGCGTTTGACCGAGTCGATTTCGAGCACGGCTTCGATAGCCAAATCACATTCGCTCAAGTCATCCCAGCGGGTAGTAGTTGCGCACAGCTCATTAGCGGCCTGTCCCTCGGACGCAGACAAGCGCCGCGCGGCGACTTGCTCGGCTATCAATTCGCGCACCCGCTCAGCCCCCCCCCGAGCTGCTCGTTCGTCGATCTCCTTGAAGACCACTTCGAGCCCACGTTGTGCGGCCAGTGCACCGATACCAGCTCCCATCGCCCCCGCGCCGATAATGGCGATGCGCTGGCAAGCGAGGCTTTTGTCGGTTCGTGCGGTGGTCTCTTTTTCCGTTATCGCTCCGTCCGTTAGTCCCCTGTCTGTTGTTGGCTCGACTGTTGATCGCTCGACTGTTGATTGCTCGACTGGCAACCAAGTAGAACGTTTCTTGGCGCGATCTCGCGCGACAAACAGACTTAACAAACTTTGGGCTGTTGGCGTGAATAGCAAACGCGTAAAGGCTTCGCGTTCAAACTCGTAACCCAAGCCTTTAGCATTAAACGCCCGCCGCACCGCTTCGATTGCTTCCAGCAAAGCCGGATAGTTGGCGGTTTGCGCGGCAACTTGCTTGCGAGCCATGTGTAGTACCAGCCTGCGACCGATAGCGTTATTCTCCAGCAACCGCGAGGTCCAGCCAACGCGTCGTCGGGGTGCATTCCAAGAACCATCGCTGAGTTCACCAACAAGCTGTCCAAGCTGCGCATCGAGGTCGTGCCCATTGAGAAGGCGATCGACCAATCCCGCCTGTTGGGCCTTCCGCGCGGTGAGCGACGAGCCTTTGAGGATCATTTGGAGGGCGCGCTGGATGCCAACCAAGTGGGGCAAGCGCTGCGTCCCTCCCCAACCGGGAATCAGCCCCAGTCGAATTTCTGGCAAGCTCATTTTGGTATGACTCGAGTCGCTGGCCACACGATGCGTACAAGCCATAGCGAACTCGAGTCCTCCACCTAGGCACATCCCGTCGATAACGGCGACGGTAGTCGCTTCCAGCTCGAATAGACGCTGCATCAAGTCTTGACCGCGGGCGACGATCGCGCGCACGGCGTCCTTATGGTCCAGTCCAGCGATGGTCGTGACATCGGCTCCTGCAAAGAAGCACCCGGGCTTGCGACTTCGAAAGAGCACGACGCGATAGCGATTAGTGGCAGCGATGTGATCGATGGCCGACTCCAACGCGTTCAACATGCCCGCGTCAAAGACATTCACACTGCGACCAGGTGAATCGATCCAGACTGTCAATGAACCATCTGCGGCTGGTGCCAATTGCAGACTTTGGTTGGGATGGTTTGCCATGGGAGTGTCCTTTGCAGTTCAAGTTTCTGTGGGTGAGTCTCAAGGGGCTAGCCGTGGACGGTTGGGGAGGCTATCGGGCCCTACGTCCACGGCTAGCGCCTGAGGCTCACTATGAATGTGCCGCGTACCAAATCTTTATTGGGTCTCCACCAGCATGGCAAAGCCTTGCCCTCCGCCGACGCACAGCGTGGCCAGTCCACGCTGTAGGCCGCGTTCCTGTAAGGCGCGAAGCAGGGTCAACACCAATCTCGCACCACTGGTTCCGACTGGATGTCCGATGGCGATGGCACCTCCGTTGACGTTCGATCTCTCTGGATCGATTCGTCCGAGCGCGGTGTTGCGTCCCAAGTAATCACGCGCAAACTTGGCCGACTCAAACGCGCGCTGACAAGCCAGCACCTGCGCGGCGAAGGCTTCGTTGATTTCAATCAATTGGAAATCGCTTAAGCTCAAACCTGTGCGCTCTAACAATTTGGCGGTGGCAAACACCGGTCCAAGTCCCATCCGCCGAGGATCGCAACCCGCAATGGCATAGTCCGTCACAAATCCCAGCGGTTCCGTATGCCCACCGCCGTCTCGGTTCAGTTCAGCCACTTGTTCTTCAGCGCATAGGACCAGTGAAGTGGCGCCGTCGGTTAATGGACAACTGTTCCCAGCGGTGACACTTCCGTCGCGGCGGAAGATCGGTCGTAGCTTGGCGAGCTGTTCCATCGATTGTTTAGCGCGCGGGCCTACATCAAATTTCAATTCGGTGCCAGCCACGGTGAACGGAGCAATCTCGCCTGACATAAAGCAGCGCTGCGTCGCAGTCACCGCGCGGCGATGGCTTTCGACGGCGAAGGCGTCTTGTTCTTCCCGAGAAATCGAAAATTCAGCGGCTAGTATTTCAGCCGTTTCCCCCATGTTTAAGCCACATGACGGATCGGTCAAACCAAGCTCCACGCCCAGTACTGGCTTGAGGTCGGCTGGACGGAGCCGCGCATAGGCTAGTCCTCGGGCCCAGAGGCCTTTTGCACGAGCGGCCAACATCAGCTTGGCTTTTGTCTTTTCCGAAACCAACATCGGTATCTTGGACATCGATTCGGTGCCACCTGCGACCACCAGCTTGGCTCGTCCCGACTGAATGGCTTGCCAGCCACCGACGATCGCTTCCATGCCCGATGCACAATTGCGATTGACCGTGTGGGCGATGCGATCATGCGGCACGCCAGCGGCGAGGGCGATCACTCGCGCTACGTTGGCCGAGTCGGGGGGACCGGCGACGTTGCCAATGATCACTTCGTCGATTTGCTCGGGTGTGAGTTTGGCTTTGGCGAGTGCTGCCCTTGTGGCATGGACACTTAATTCGACGGCCGTCACGTCGGCCAGCGCACCGAAGGCCTTGGCTTGCGGCGTCCGCGCCCCAGCTAGGATAGCTAAGCGATTGTTCATGCTATATCTCCTTGTGGCTTTCGTTTTGATCCCGAAGTTGTCGGCGGATGACCTTTCCTAAAAAGTTGCGAGGCAAATCGTGTTGGACATGTTCCCACAAGCGTGGTCGACGATGTGCGGCCAGATGTTCCTTGCAAAACTTGGTCAACATCGCGGGCTGCCACTGATGCCCTGGGCGGAGCACTACAAAGGCTTTCACAATTTCTCCGCGCTCGGCATCGGGCACACCCACCACTGCCACGTCCGCCACGCACTCGCAATTGCGTAGCGTTTCTTCGACGTCGACCGGATAGACATTAAATCCAGAGGTAATGATCAAATCTTTCTTGCGGTCGACAATGCGGTAGAAACCGGCGGAATTGACCGTGGCCAAATCACCAGTATGCAGCCAACCATCTTCAATGGCTTGCGCCGTGGCTGGTGGATTGTTCCAGTATCCCAACATGACTTGCGGGCCACGCACCAACAGTTCTCCCACTTCGCCGATGGCCACGTCGCGAGTACCCGACTCGGCGTCAACAATGCGGCAATCGGTATCAGGCAAGGGAAGGCCGATCGTCCCTGGCAAGTTTGTGCCATCGAGTGGCCCGACATGAGTGACCGGCGAAGCTTCCGAAAGTCCATAGCCTTGGACGACGATAGCGCCAGCGTATTGCGAGAACTCTTCGGCCACGGCGGGGGACAGAGGTGCACCGCCTGAAATGACCCACTTGAGGGAACTCAGATCGGCTGGCTTGCGACGCAGGCGATTGTTCATGGCGTTGAGCATGGCCGGGACGGCATGGAAAACTGTTGGGCGATGTTGTTCGATGGCCGCGATGGCTTGCTCGACGTCAAACCGGGGTTGCATAATTAGAGTAGCCCCCAACGCTGCTCCACTGGCCAGCATGGTCGACATGCCGTAGCTGTGAAAGAAGGGGAGAACTGCCAAGAGGGTTTCTTCCCCCATCGTCCCTCCGGCCCAACGCGATTGTTGCCATGCATTGGAGACGATGTTGCGGTGGCTGAGCGTTACCGCCTTGGGATTGCCGGTCGTTCCTCCCGTGCTCAAAATATACGCTGGGTCGTAGCCAGGGAGAGTTTCCACCGGAATGACTCGATCACTCGATTGGTTGATCGCATCCCACAGTGCGCATTGTCTGGGATTGTTGGCGAATGAAAACTGTCCGGTGCGTCTCCACAGCGCTCCGCTATAGGGAATCTTCTTCCACATCGGCAAGTAATCGCGGAGCGAAGCCAGCAATCGGTGCTCCAAGTGCTGGGCCTGACTGAGCAGCCCACACAGCAGATCCAGGCAGATCACTCGGCGGCAGTCGGTCGCGTCCAATTGCGCGGCGATCTCCTCGGCAACCGACAAGGGACTGAGTGCCACCGCCACCCCACCGGCGTGCCAAATACCATTCAGGGCCAGCATATACTCGGGCATATTCGGGAGCAGCACCGCCACGCGATCACCGGCCTTCAAACCCGATTGCTGAAACCAATGAGCCAAACGCAGCGCAGCCGTTTGCATTTCGGCATAGGTCATTTCGACCCCCATCATCCGCGCTGCGACCCGCTGCGGAACAATGTGAGCCGCTCGCTCCAGCAGTCCCCAGGCGGGATAGGTTGGATAGGCCAGTCGTCGCGGAATCGCTGCTGGATAGCTAGTCGTTGTTTGCGATTCCAGCAAATTGGGAGTGGGCTGGACCGTGCGGGCCGTCGCCGACACTGGAGATGAAAACTGGTTATCAAAAGGTATCGTGGACATGTTGGACTCCTCTCTTGCTGATGGTCCTTCAGGTTTGCCCCTATACCTTCATCATTCGTCTGAAAGACGGCAAAGTCAACTAAAACCGCCTTGGATTGCCATTAAGGTTGCGCATTCATTCACAAGCGGGTTTTGGAAGCAAGTGTTGTGCCAATTTCTAGAAGTCGGCTTGGGATGCTTTTCGATCAAATCGGTTGATTGAGTGGTGAGGGGCGACCGAGCGGAGATCCATAAATGCGCTCTAGCGACCCGTGGGGGAAATCTCCTAGTATCGAAGCGAAAGGTCGGCCGAGTTCCGCCCCCGCATAGGCAACTACTCCGGCGACTAGACTTCACTCAGCACAAGGAATGCAAAACGATGCGATCAATAGCGGTTCTCAATCAGAAGGGTGGTGTTGGCAAGACGACCACTGCTGTCAATATGGCTGCCGCCTTGGCCGAGGTAGGGAATCGAGTATGCGTCCTCGACCTCGACCCTCAGGCCCACGCCTCATTGCACTTGGGACTTTCAGTGGTCGATGACCAACCGAGCGTGTACGACGTGCTGTGCGGTGATGCGTCGATCAACGATGCGCGTTACTGGGTCAATGAGCGACTAGCAGTCATCCCCTCCAATCTCGATTTGGCTGCCGCCGAAATGGAACTGGCCAGTGAAGTGGGACGCGAAGTGATCTTGCGCGACAAGCTAGAAGTGGATCACGAAGAGTTCGACTACTTGATACTAGATTGTCCACCTTCGCTGGGTGTCCTGACGATCAATGCCCTAACGGCCGTGGATGAAGTCTTCTTGCCACTGCAACCCCATTTCCTAGCGCTGCACGGATTGAGCAAATTGCTGAAGACGATTGAGATTGTTGCCAAGCGTCTCAATCCCAGTCTGCATTTGTCGGGCGTCGTGTTGTGCATGTATGAAACGAGTACACGTTTGGCGGCTGAAGTGACACGCGACGTCGATGAGTTTCTGGAACTCCAATCGCGCAACGGAGGAGTGTGGTCTGGTGCTAAGTTTTTCGAAACACGAATTCGCAGAAATATTCGCTTGGCCGAGGCACCCAGTTTTGGGCAATCGATTCTCGATTACGCGCCAACCTCCAACGGTGCCGAGGACTATCGCGCGTTAGCCGCTGAAATGATGCAATTGAGTTTCACCGATCGACGCCTTGACGACCAGCCGCTGGCAGTGCGAGCTGCTTAGCAAAAGCATGATCCAATTGGCCGTGATCGAAAAAACAGTATCGCCATTTTTTCTTAAACTGAGATCACGTATGTCAGCCGCAATTGGAAGGAAGCACTGTTTCCAAGCGACGGCGCTCTCAGGCAGGTTGTTGTGTTGGCACACGTGGTTGTGTTTGCAACTGTTGCTGGCCAGTGGCTGTCATCGCTTGCCGAGCGCGGCCCAGAATGGGCTCGACAAGGGGATTGAGATGCTGAGTCCCCCGCCGCCGATTGAAGTCTCCGTCTCGAATCCAGCGCATGTCGGTACTGTCGATCCAGATTTTCTGTGGCGACAAATCGTGGATGCCGTCGACGATCATTTTCGTATCGACAGCGAGCAACCCGTGCGCCGCGATAACATGAATTGGCTCGAAGGCCGCTTGACCACTTTTCCCGATGTAAGCGGTACCAGCTTTGAACCCTGGCGACGCGATACGGCACGTGGCTTTGAACGATTGCAAAGTACCATTCAGACCGTTCGCCGCACCGCCAATGTACGAATCGTTCCCGAAGCGACAGGTTACATGATCGACGTACAGGTCATGAAGGAACAAGAAGATGTCGATCAATCGCAGTTCGCTACGGCGGGCGCTGCCGCGCAGCGACACGACGGTTCGATCATTCGTCACGTAAATCAATTGCGACAAGCGCCAATCACACTCGGCTGGTATCAGATCGGCCGCGATCGCGACCTGGAACGACGCATACTGGAAAGTATTCTTGGCCGCATTACCAACGTCGCCCAGCCAAGTCACGGCCTACTGCGGCACGATGACTTGTAACCTCGTCCACTACCGATTGCGACACTAGTGCTTTGTCCACATTTAATTTGGGGGAAGCGGGTATTGTACCCTCCCGCGCGCATCGGTTGCTACAGCAGGTTGTTTTGATTCGCGGCAGGGTCGTCGGCGAGCCCCAGCGAGCTGGCGGGGAGGGGGAAATGCTCTGTGTTTTCCCTCCCCGATGACTCGCCAGGGCTCGCATCGACCCTCCCACGAAATAGTCTGCCCGCTGGTGAAACCTAACTGCGTGGGAGGGTGAATTACGATGCACTGCACCCCCGAATTTAATGTTTACGAAGGACTAATATTTTGGCCGAAGCTTACTTAATCGAGATCAGCTCGACGATGAAATGCAATTGCGCGCGGGGCGGGATTGGTCCTGAGCCTTGGGCGCCGTAACCGAGTTGATAGGGGATCGACAATTCGATCATCCCCCCTTCGCCAACCAACTGCACCCCCTCGGTCCAGCCTTTGATCACGCCCCCCAAGGGAAATGAAATCGTCTCACCACCGCGATAGGAACTGTCAAAGATCGATTTGTCGTCCAACCAGCCCTTGTAGTGCACTTCCACTGAATCGCTGGCGGTCGGTTTTTTCCCCTCCCCCTTGCGCAACACTCGATACTTCAATCCCGACTTGGTTTCGGTGAACTCGCGAGGTGGATTGCTATCGAGCTTACCTGGGGCGACCTTCTCGCGCTTGTCGGCTGGCCCCGCCGTAATGGGAGTTTGGCTATCGGCGGCTTGTGCTTGAATTCCATCGGCGGCCCCACGGATGGCTTGTACGGCCCCTTGAGCCTGAACCAAGCGAGTCGCAAACAAGGCCAGCACCAAAGCCAGCGTTACCACCAAAGAGTTCTTCATCGAGTTGTCCTGTGCGAAATGTTGTGAAATCAATACACGCCATCGCCGAGTAAGCAACGCGTGAGTAAGCCGCGTAGCAGTTTACCAGAATCGGCCAACCAACGAAGCCCATCAGACTGTGGTAAACTTTACCCTCCATACTCTCACACAAGGACCCACCATGAACGCTCTGTCCAAACTTCCACTGCGGTTCGTACTGCTGTTACTGAGCTTGTTTTCGTTAAGCCAATCTGTTTTGGCTGCTGACTCACCACCGAACATCGTGTTCGTATTGGTCGATGACATGGGCTATGGCGATTTGAGTTGCATGGGGGCGACCGACATACGCACCCCCAACATCGATCGCTTGGCCACACAAGGAATCAAGTTCACTGACTTTTATGCCAATGCTCCGGTATGTTCTCCCACACGCTGCGGCTTCATCACCGGACGGTGGCAGCAACGCGTCGGTTTCGAATGGGCGCTGGGTTATACGGCTGAGCGACGTCGGTTGATCGATGGCCAGTGGCGGAGCGTCGATCAAATGCACCATGGGATCGGCCTACCTGCCAGCCAGCCCGGCATCGCGAAGATGCTCAAAGCGGCGGGCTACGCGACAGGGGCGTTCGGCAAGTGGCATTTGGGCTACGATGACGAATTCAATCCTCTCCATCATGGCTTTGACGAATATTTTGGCGAGTTGTTGGGACACGCCGACTACTATCGCCATGTTTACTACGACGGCACCTACGCGCTGCGCGATGGTCTCGAACTTCCCAAAGTCGAAGGCTATATCACCGACCTCATCAATCAGCGGGCGGCCGATTTTGTCGATAAACATGCCGACCAACCGTTCTTTTTGTATGTGCCACACTTGGCCGTACATGCTCCCTTTCAGCCACCCGGGCGGCCCGACCCCAAAGTGACTCCGGAGAACATGCACGATGGGAGTCGCGAAATCTACAAAGCCATGCTGGAACGAGTCGATCAAGGGGTGGGGATGATTCAAAAGAAGTTGGACGAACACGGACTGACTGGCAATACACTATTCGTGTTGTCAAGTGACAACGGCGGCGAGCGTTGGTCGAGCAACTTGCCCCTCTTCCACCACAAAGCCACATTGTGGGAGGGAGGCATTCGTGTCCCTTGCCTGATGCGCTGGCCCGATCAATTGCCTGCTGGCAAAGTGACGTCGCAACCCGGCATCACCATGGACTTGACCGCTACGTTTGTCACGGCTGCCGGAGCAAGTCCGCCAGCCGGATATCTGCTCGATGGCATCAACTTACTCCCACTGGTCAAAACCGACTCTGAAACACAAACAGAACGTACATTCTGTTGGCGGATCGCCCGCTCCAATCGCAGCATGCGCGCCATTCGCCACGGTAAGTGGAAATACATTGACGATGGAGGGACGATGGATTTATTGTTTGATTTGGAGGCCGATATCGGTGAGCGGAAAAATCTGTGTTATCAACGGCACGATATTGTCGAAGACTTGAAACGTAGATTGGTCGCCTGGGAAGCTGAAATGGAAGCCGAACCGAAAACGTTTACTATTCGTTAGTGCTTACCGCGAGCGCGCTGAATGACGTTCCAGACCACTAGGCAGAGCGCACCGCCGAGCAAGCCGATCAGCCCTTCCAACACCAACTGTGTGACGGTTGCCAGAGCGCCTCCGATCGAAGCTATCTCCTGCAACGGATGAACGATGGCTTCCACGGCATGATGGATAGGGGGAACTCCGTGACTAAGAATTCCGCCACCGACCAAGAACATGGCCACCGTCCCGGCTATCGACAGAAACTTCATCAGGTAAGGTGTTGAGGCGATCAGGGCATGCCCCACACGTTGCCGAAAAGTGGGCTGAGCAGGTGTCGCCGAAACGTCGCTCCCCCCTCGGCCAATCAGCCGCGCGCCGAGATCGTCGAGCTTCACAATCCCAGCTACCAAGCCGTAGACACCGATGGTCATCAACATCGAAATGGCGCATAGCACTACGACCTGGGTCCCCCACGCCGCGCTGGCTACGGTCCCCAGGGTGATCACGACAATCTCCGCAGATAAAATGAAATCGGTTCGAATGGCACCGCTGATTTTCTCTTTTTCTATGGCGACGAGGTCGATGGTTGGATCGACCAACGCTGACCGCAACTCCTGATGATGATGATCGTCGTCCGCTTTGTGCAAGTATTTATGGGCTAGCTTTTCGCAACCTTCGAAGCACAGGAATAGACCACCGATAATCAACAGGGGAGTGATCGACCATGGGGCAAACGCGCTGAGAGCGAGCGCAATTGGGACCAGAATGCACTTGTTGTAAAACGAACCCTTGGCGACTGCCCACACGACAGGCAACTCGCGATTGGCAGCGACGCCGGTAACTTGCTGAGCGTTGAGCGCCAAGTCGTCTCCCAGCACACCGGCCGTTTTTTTGGCGGCGACCTTGGTTAGCAACGCGATATCATCGAGAATTGTGGCGATGTCATCGAGCAACATCAACAAACCACTCGCCATAAGATTACCCCTCGTTATGAATCGATAGCGTGAACTTCACGGGTGATTTAAAAGCGACTGATACGAAAGCGACTGACCGACCGGTCAGCGAGAATTAAGCGACCGAGCGGCCAGCGACAATCGTGCCGCCATAGGTGCTCGTACAAGTTAAGTTTCTGGGTTAAAATACTTAGGTTAACCACTTAAGGCTTTTCGCAATAGGCAGCGAGACACACGCGATGGGTAGAAGTTTCGAAGTTCGCAAGGCATCGATGGCCAAGACGGCCGGTCAAAAATCGAAACTGTACTCCAAGTACGGTAAGCAACTCTACGTGATGGCCAAGAGCGGCGGTGCCGACCCCGAAGGCAATCCGAGTCTACGCAGTTTGATCGAGCGCGCCAAACGCGAACAGGTCCCCAGCCACGTCATCGAGAAGGCTCTCGAAAAAGCGAGTGGCCTGGGGGGAGAAGACTTTGTCACCGCCCGCTACGAAGGTTTCGGGCCAGGGAGCAGTTCCTTCATCATCGATTGCCTAACCGACAATCACAATCGTACGATCACCGATGTTCGCAACTGTTTTACCAAGACCGGTTCCAAGATGGGGGCGCCCGGCTCAGTGGCTCACGCCTTTGATCACTTAGCGGTGCTAGGCTTTAAGGGGGACGATGCCGAACAAGTGCTCGAAGCACTGCTAGCCGCCGACGTCGATGTCAACGATGTCGAGTGCGAAGAGGGACAAGTCACCGTGTTCGCACCTGCCAGCGAATTTTTCAAAGTAAAACAAGCGGTACAAGAAGCCTTTCCTGAGTCCGCATTGGAAGTCGAAGAAATCACTTTCATTCCGCAAGCTCGCACCGACATCAGCCCCGATGATGTGCCGATGTTTGAGAAGTTCCTGAACATGCTCAACGATTGCGAAGATGTTCAAGACATCTATCACAACGCGAATCTGCCTGGGTAGTTGAGATCGGATTTTCTCGCATGTCATGAACCTCAGACGCCTGCCGTGGGCTCTTTATCCCGGTGGCCATTGCAACTGGCGGCCACCGAGAATATGAAAGTGCAAGTGATCGACCGACTGCCCACCGTCTTGGCCACAGTTAACCACCACGCGATAACCACTCTCGGCTATCTTCAAATCGCGAGCCACTTGCCGAATCACCAACCACAAATGCCCGAGCAATGGAGCATCTTCACTGGTCAATTGCTCCAAGGATGCGATCGGCCGTTTGGGGATCACCAACACATGCACGGGAGCCTGCGGTGATACATCGTGAAACGCCAAGCACAGATCGTCTTCATGCGCGATCTTAGCTGGAATCTCTTTGCGAATGATCTTTGAGAAGATTGTTTCCGACATGGAGTACTAGTTAGAATCCGAAGTGAGCGCCGTGGCCGTAGTGATAGTGTCGATGCACAGGATAGGGTCGATAATACTCTTCGACAATCACTGGCGAGCGATAAATGACTGGCTGCTCGCGGACGATGGTCGTGGGTTGCACCACAACTGGGCTGCGAACTTGCATGGGTGCTGCCAATTGTGTCGCCAACGGAGCTTGTTGCATTACACTGATCAGCGTATCGCTCACACCCTGCTGATGCAAGGCGATGATATCGCTGACTTCCAAACGACGCTGTATCCCTTTGGTCTGCAGATGATTCATGATCACTGCGTCGTTGATACCGCTCCGCGACATATTTACCACATCGGCCATGCTCACGCCAGAAGCGGCGATGACCTGTTGCTGAGCATAGACTTGCTGCTGCCCTTGATAGTAGGCTTGTTCTTGGTAGGCACGCTGCTGGGCGATTTGGTTATCTTGAGCGCGACCGATCAAACCACCGGTAATAGCGCCGACAGCGCCACCGATCAGTGCTCCTTCGGGAGTTTCATCATTTTGGTGGCCAATGATGCCTCCAATGATAGCACCAGCCGCACCGCCGACTGCAGCCCCACCGGTCGTCCGCTGCTGAGCCCAGCTTGAACTGGTCGTAGCGGCAATGATCGCAATGCACAGCGAAATTCGAATTGTCATCCCTGATACTCGCAATAAGTTTAGCTGGGTTACCGCTGGCCAACTCCTGCGGACAGCGTCAGTGAGGAACTCTGGGTCCACACTCATGATCTATTCATCGACATACCAAGTCTCGTCGCTAAAGTAAACAGTGGTGTTGCCCCTAAGGTCGAAACTCGCGAGTCTGCGGGCTGAACATAGGACGGGTAGGAAGCGGCTGAAAGCGCGGGTAAGGGGCTGGTTCTGGCAAATCTTTTTTGGCTTTCCACTCGGCCCACCAACCTGGGACTGGCACGCCAGCGTGAATCCAAGCTGGTAGTGGAGGAAGGAAGCCTGGAGGACAAGCGGCATTTGGACCTACCACTTCTGCTGGCGAATAACTCGCCGCAGAACTGCACGAATCCGCGCGGTAACTGGGAATATTTAAGACTTGGCAGCCACTGCCGCTGGTCAGCGTCCAGAATAGGACCAGAATGACGAGTTGTGGGGAGCGGACGTTCATTGGAAACCATCGTATTTAGTGAGTCGCTCTTGCAAAGTGCGACATACGAAGCATCGTGCCGAAAACAACGATCGCGTCTTTAATGTAGCTGCGGTCGCCAGACCGCAGGGAGTCTACGTTCTGGCGAATTTAGCTACGATAGTTATTTCTGCTGCTCGCATGTGTGGATTGCTATCGCTTTGTGCGGCATTCAGGTAGAGGCGTTCATCCCCTACCCTGCAGGCGTACCCCTTACTGGGAAAAACCGATCAGTTATCTTGTGATCGACCGACCCCGCTCTTTAACTTGAGGCGATTGTGGTAATTGTAGTGAATGAGTCGACTTTGCGGCCTACCGACGGTTCGGCTCAAGTCTCGACGAGTGGAGCATTGGCTGGACCGGTCAAGCTACCGAATTTGAGAATCGGCGACCTAGAGATTGGTTTCCCAGTGGTCCAGGCCGCGCTGAGCGGCTACAGCGACTGGCCGATGCGCATGCTGGCGCGTGAGCATGGGGCTAGTTATACGCTGTGCGAAGTGATGCTCGATGAATTCTTGGTCTCCTTCAAGGATCGGAGCAAGAACAAACATTTCCTTTACAACTCACCGGAAGAACAACCGGTGGCAGGTCAGCTCATGGGGGCCGAGCCGGAGCAATTTGCCTTGGGAGCCAAGCGTTTAGTAGAGGCTGGCTTCGCCGTTATCGACATCAATTTTGGCTGTCCTGTTAAAAAAGTGCTTGGGAGATGCCGCGGCGGTTTCCATTTGAGCCAACCCGCTACCGCTTTAGAGATCATTCGCCGCACGCGGGACATTGTCTCCGCGCACGTACCGGTTACGGTCAAGATGCGGCGTGGCATCGATGACTCGACTGAAAGCCGAGATCAGTTTTTTGAAATCCTGGAGGGGGGCTTTGCGGCTGGACTTGCGGCAGCCACGGTTCATGGCCGCACTGTCCTGCAGCGTTACAACGGCCCCAGCCGTTGGGAGTTTCTCCGCGATGTAAAACAAGCCTTTCCAGCGCACACGATTTTGGGGAGTGGCGATTTGTTCACCGCTGAGGCTTGCCTGCGCATGATCTCCGAAACTGGGATCGACGGAGTGACAGTAGCGCGCGGGGCCATTGGCAACCCCTGGATATTCGAGCAGGCCCAGGCACTCGCTCAGGGGCTGCCGCTACCTCCACCGCCGACGGTTCTGCGGCAGCGACAGGTGCTTGAGCGTCATTGGGAGTTGGCGGAGCGGGTTTACGGGGGGGATAAGACGGGGGTGCTACTGCGCAAGTTCGGGATCAAGTACTCGGGGAGCCATCCAAGGGGGATCGACGTCCGCTCAGCCTTTACCCGCGTCCGCTGTCGGGAGGATTGGTGGGCCGCCCTCGATCGCTGGTATATCGACGATTTGCCGGGGGTTTTTCCCTCCCCCGAGAGCCATCGCGTCCAAGGCTCCGGCTGCGGAACGTAATGGGTCATCGCCCTTTTCTCGAAATCCTACGCAATATCAGCTCGATGCGCCAGATGTAACGTTAGTTGTCAATTGCGTCGAGCGTGATGACGCTGATTTTTTTTTGCATATTTTGGACAAAGAGTTTACCATAGGCGCAGGGACACACGGTCCCGCAATTTACGGGTTCCAAAGAGGGAGGACTGTTTTAGCCTGAGTTAGCTCAGGCTGAATGGTTCTCCTTTTCTTTTTTTAGCAGTGGCGGATCGATTCCCAACCGGTCTACCAAGTTCCAAGCTGCATCAAACAGTGGTAAGTTCTGGGTGGCCGCCCATAAATCCAGTACGTTCCCCTCCGACCCACAGCGGTGACAGCAATAGGCTTTCTTGGTTATGTCAACCACGAAGCTCGTCTCTTTCTGGTTTGTTGATTGGTGCACTGGGCAGTGTCCGCGCTGAGTACTAGCATTGGAACTGAGGCGACCCGTCCAGGCTATTAACTTGAGCACGTCTTGCATCGCGACGCGCGAACGCAGCTCTGCGAAGTTGAGCGCAGGACGACGGCTTGCTATACTAGGTTCTGTCGCGGTGACCACTTTTCGACTCGGACCTTGTGCCTGGCTGTGGCCCGCGACGCTTTCTTTTTCCGATGTGAGCGTTTCTTTCTCGTCCGCATGCAAAGCGACCGCTGGTGGCAACTGTTGCTCGCTGCGGTTTTCACAGTTGGGATCGAAATCACAATCCTTGGTCCACACCGCGAAAACCTGTCGCAGTAGTTTTGCCATGCAGTGGCCGATGGCCGTGTTGTAGTCCTTACCCTGAGCCCGCACACGCGCATACAGTGCACGCACTGGCGGGTTGTGCTTGATGGCTGTCTGGGCGGCCGTGTACAGCAGACGCCGCACGAGGTCGTTTCCTTTGCGACTCATGATCGTCACCTTGCCGGTTTTGGGGGAACCATCTTTGTTGGTACCCGAAACGTCGACCTCTTCGGGAAAGACCCCGAAGTAACCGATCAACGCATTGGCACTGCGAAAACGCTCTATGCTGACGATCTTAGCGAGCAGCGCGGCTTCGGTTTGCGGTCCGATGCCCGGGATCGAGCGAACGTGTCGGTGCGGCCCTGTAGGTAGCTCTTTTACTACGTTTTGCGTGATTTCCTCCAGCTCATCATGCACCCTCAGTTCCGCCAAGATCGATTGCACTTTGCGCACGATGAGTTGCTGCGTGGTGCGATTGCGATTGGCCGCCGTGGAGACTTTGGCAGCTTCATGCAACTGTGCGGCTAGCTCTGGGCCGATGTGAGGTAGCTTGGCCAACGAGCCAATTGGAGCTGCTGCGATGCGCTCGGCTGTGGGATACAGTTCAAGCAGCTTGAGGATCGACTTGGCACTGACGTCCTTGACGATCACTGCCAACTCCGGAAAGGCGCGAGCCAGCATATTGTGCAATTGATTGATGAGCCTAGCGCGGTTGGTGGCCGAAGCCTCCATTTGCGCTACCGCATCGCGAAGAACGGAAAACTCCGTGGCTGGTTGAAAAGTGGCGTCAGGCCGTTCGATCACGCCGAAGCGCGCACAAGCCAGGCTTTCGATGGGGTCGGCCTTGCGCTTATCATAATGAGCCTTACGGTACGCTTTGTTGCGTGCCGGTTGCCCGACCGAGATGACGACAGTCGCTGGCCATTGTTGCTTGGAGAGCCACTGTAGCAGGTTCTCGGCGTACTGCCCGGCCGCATCGACATGGATGTGCAAGACACAGCCTGGCTGTTTCTGGCAGAGCTGTTCGATGGCCGAGTGCAGTGATTGATAGCCCTTGGCATCTTCGTTAAAATGAAAGGGTTTGGCTGCTTGACGTTTCTGATCGTCCATGAACGAGACATGATGTCCATATCGGGCGGTATCGATACCGATACCAATGTGTTTGGCTTCCGCTGAGTTCATTAGGTAGCTCCGAACTGACATTGATGTAAAATGGCTGTCGAGAGACTCCTCGGCGATTGCCTTCTCCAAAACGCTCGTGATGAAGCCTCACCAGCAACTGCTGGGTGCTAAGATGTAACGATTAGTGGAGTAAGGCTCGAAGGGAGAAATCTGGCGCAAGTGGTCAAAGCCACAGCGAGTGTTAATCACTCCTCACGAACAACCACACTCAAGTTTAATTCGAGTGCTTTTTAAACATACGAGCGAGTGGGGCACCGATTATGCTTGGTTTCGGCAACTGCGGGTCCCAATAGTTGGCGACTCACTCGTTAACGCGTCGAGCTGATATTGCGATCCAGGGAGTAGTTTTTGATGAACCATTGTTTTTTTCGACTTTGTTTCGGGCTGCTGTGGCTGGTCGCGTTGAGTTTTCAAGCTGCTCGTGGTCAGGATAGTTCGGGGGCTGTCCGTTCTCATCAGGTGGCAACTCATCAAATAGCCTGGGAGCTTGGACCCACTGGCAGTCCGGCCAGTCTACGTGGGCTGAGCGCACCTGGCGATGAAGTCATTTGGGCCTGCGGCAGTGGTGGGACGGTCTTGCGCTCGACCGACGGTGGCTCAGGTTGGATTGAGTGTGGACCAGATGATTTTTCTGAGCTCGAGTTTCGTTCGATTCATGCTTGGGATGCCCAGTCAGCATGCATAGCCAGTGCCGGAACGCCAGCAGTTGTCTTGAAAACAGAGGACGCTGGAACAACCTGGCGCGAAGTCTATCGTCATCCAGCGCCGGAGGCCTTCTTCGATGGATTGAAGTTCTTCGACGATCAGCGTGGGGTGGTGTTCGGTGATCCTATCGCTGGAGTTTTTTGTATCCTCGAATCGTCTGACGGTGGTGAGCATTGGCAAGCCATCACACCACAACTGCTGCCAGCCGCGCGAGATAGCGAAGCCGCCTTCGCTGCCAGCAACTCTGCGATGTTCGTCGCGGGCGCTGGCCGAATTTGGATCGGTACAGGTGGTCGCACGGCCGACACGTCACGTGTACTGTTCCGCGAGAACTGGTCGGCCCCCTGGAACGCGTCGACTTGTCCGCTGCTGAGTTCCCCCACTGCAGGTATTTTTTCGATCGCTGGCACTGCGAATAGACAACTAATGGTTGCGGTTGGTGGGGACTATCGCGATGGTGAGCCCTCGACGACTACCGCCGCTTGGTCAGCCGACGCTGGTAGGACGTGGTCACTAGCGTCCCATGCTCCCACGTCGTTCTGTTCAGCGGTGATGTGTGTTGAGATTCCAAACACGCAGACAGAAATTTTCGTTGCTACGGGGCCGGAAGGTAGTTATCGCTCAGTCGATGGAGTGGACTGGGAGAAGTTTTCCGCCAGCGGTTTTCACGCGTTGGCCGCTGGGCCCAACAAGTTGTTCGCCGTTGGTGCCTCTGGTCGCTTTGCGCGTGTGCAGTGGTAGTCAATGACGAGTGGAAACCGGGCTTACTAAACTTAAACTCAAACCTCTCGCTATCTGGTTCCCAGGCTCTGCCTGGGAACCTAATGCCTTGCAGGCTCCGCCTGCCGGACCCGGGAGGCGGAGCCTCCAAGACAGTGCGTTCCCAGGCTCTGCCTGGGACCGAGCCTGTTTAGCCTGTGTTCTTTGAATCAAACAGCTTCTCTTCCACCGTTTCCGCGACTCCCGATGAATCGCTGACCTGAAGCACGGTGAGTGGATCCAAGTGGACCCAGGTGGACGCTGTCGAAAGCAAGGCAACCGCGAACTGACCTGCATGGACTAGCCAAATGACGATCCCGGTACCCACCGCAGTGGCGACGTAGGGATCGATTTGGCTAAACCAATCTTGCCCCTGCTCCTGATCAAAATCGACTTCAGCCTGAGCATAAAGCATCTGCGTGGCTTGTGTCTGTTTGAGCACCAACCGCGTCGAATGTATCAAATCGAGTCGGGACGTATCAATCGCGCGCAAGTCGATACCGACCAGTGCAGAATTGAACAGGGTTGTTCCCTCCCTTTCAAATGCGATTGCATCCGTGGAAGACAAAACGCGTCCCGTTCTGGTTTCGAAGCTTGCCGTGGCTGCAACGACAGCCTGTTCTGCGGAGTTTTCGTTTGTGCTGGGGTTGGGCATATTACCCTTGGCATCGCTGTCGCCCGTCGGTGCCCTAAGAGTGCTGGGAGGGGGTGTTGTGCCTCCAGCGGTACTCTCTCCACCTGTGGTGGTTGGTGGTGGAACATTCACCGGTATCCCGACATGAATCACTACCGTTTGAATTGGCGAACTTAAGCTACCGTCGGTAACGTAGTAGGTTAGTGTAACATTCCCCACGAAGCCAGACTGCGGGCGATACCTAAGACTTCCATCCCCCATCAATGTAGCAGTTCCCAAGGCCGGTCCTTGGACCAGGACGGCCGTGAGAGCATCTCCATCGGGATCGCTGTCGTTGCCGATTACACCAGGCAGGCTCACGACCAATTCGTCAATGTAGCTGGTGGTGAATTCGTCCGCCGATGCCACCGGTGCTTCGTTCACATCACCAATGACGATCGCAAAACTGCTGGTCGTTGACGAACCATCGCTCGAAGTTGCGCGGACGCGAATCGTGCGCGTCGGACCATCCACTTCGAAATTAACTGGGCCAACCAATCGCACCACTCCAGTTTGGCCATCAATCGCAAATCGCCCTTGGTCGTCGTCATCTAGGGCATAGGTCACCAGATTGTTGGTTACATCTGAATCCGAAGCAAAAGCAATGAGTCCGACTTGCGTGTTAATGACTGAATTCTCAAATACAAAATTTGCTGTGGGGTTGGTATCCGTCAGAGGGCTTATGCTATTGTCATCCAAGTCATTGATGGCAATGTTGAACGCTTGGGTGGCGGTAGACCCGTCGCTACTAGCCGCTTGCACCGTGATTGAACGAGTCGCACCGTGTGCTTCGCGGTCGATAGCTGCAGCTGTTGTGACCACACCTGTGTTGGCATCGATCTGGAACAGTCCGCCAGGATTGCTGGTTAGACTATAAGTGATCGTGTTGTTGGTCGAGTCCAAGTCGAACGCATTGGCGGTAACACCCACGGTCGTACCGACGATAACATTTTCATCGACTTCGTTGGTGCCGCCGTCGGTGTCGGTCGGTGTGCTGACATCGAACTCATCCAGGTCATTGATCGCAATGTTGAACGATTGCGTGGCGGTAGATCCATCGCTACTGGCTGCCTGCACAGTGATTGAACGAGTCGCACCGTGTGCTTCGCGGTCGATGGCTGCGGCAGTAGTGACCTCACCCGTGTTGGCATCGATCTGGAACAGTCCGTCAGGATTACTGGTCAGACTGTAAGTAATCGTATTGTTGGTCGAGTCCAAGTCAAACGCGTTGGCCATCAGCCCGACGCTGGTGCCCGTAACCACGTTTTCGTCGACTTCATTAGTAGCCAAGTCCGTGTCGGTAGGCGTCGAGACATCGAACTCATCCAAATCGTTGATATTGATCGTAAAGCCAGTATCTGCGGTCGATCCATCAGCCGAAGTGGCTCGAACGACAATGTTTCTCGAAGCCCCGAGTGCTTCTCGATCGAGAACGGCGGCCGTCGTGACAACGCCCGTGTTGGCATCGATGGTAAAGTTACCACCGTCGCTATCGAACAATGAGTACGTCACCGTATTCGTCGTCGCATCGGCATCGCTGGCGTTGGCGGTGATGTTGACGACCGTTCCGATAGCCGCATTTTCATCGACGTTGTTGGCTGTACCGTTGACGTCAACCGGATTGGTGACATCGAATTCATCAGCGTCGACGATCGCAATCGAAAAGACCTGATCGGTAAATGATCCATCGGACGAGGTCGCTCGAATGGTAATGTTCCGTGAAGCTCCGGCGACTTCCCGATCGATGGCACCCGCGACGGTGACAACTCCAGTATTGGCATCGATGGCAAATCGTCCGCCATCGTTGTCGAACAGTGAATACGAAATCGTATTGATGGTCGCATCGGCATCGGTTGCAAAGCCGGTAATCCCAACGACCGTTCCATTGGTCGAATTTTCAACAACCGAGTTTGGAGTTGCATTGGTATCACTGACCGCTCCCACGTCGAACTCATCGACATCGCCGATTGCAATAGAGAAAGATTGCGTGGTGAACGAACCGTCCGTCGAAGTCGCTCGAACCGCGATACTTCGCGACGCCCCGTCCGCTTCGCGATCAATCGCCCCGGCGACGGTGACGACACCGGTCGAGCTATTGACGGTGAATCTTCCGCCGTCATTATCGTCGAGCGAGTAGGAAATCGAATCAGTCCCGTCCGCATCGCTCGCGAAGGCAGTCACGCCGACGACGGTTCCCACGGACGCATTTTCAAGCACGAAATCGGTAGTCGCATCGGAATCCGAAATCGCCGTCACGGTTGACTCGTTGACGTCTGTCAAGTTGATCGTGAAGACTTGCGTCGAGAACGATGTGTCAGCAGAGGTAGCGCGGATCGTAATGCTATGCGAAGTCGCTGTTTCGTAGTCGAGCAGGCTACCGTCGGCTACTGTTACGACCCCGGTGACTGAGTCGATTGCAAAGCGTCCACCGGCGTTATCATCGAGTACGTAAGCGATTGTGTTCGTCGTTCCGTCACCGTCGGAAGCGAAAGCGGTAATTCCGACTTGGGTGCCGGTAGCCGAGTTCTCTCCGACCGAGTTTGCGATTGCGTTTGTATCCGAAATCGGGCCGACATCGAACTCATCAATGTCTGTCAGGCTGACGGTAAAGACTTCATCGTAGGACGCACCAGCCAGGTCGGTAACGCGGACAGTGATACTGTGACTAGACGCAGCTTCATAGTTCAGCAGTGAACCATCGGCCACTGTGACTTCACCGGTGGTGGCGTTGATGGCGAATCGTCCACCAGCGTTGTCGAACAGCGAGTACGTTGGCGTGTCGGCATTGTCGACGTCGCTGCGCGTGATGATTCCAACGGATGAACTATTCGTCGCGTTCTCGGCGATGGTCAGCCCTGTCGTCACAAGATCATGCGGTGCGTCGTTGGCACCTTGGATCGTGATGGTGATTTGCGTCGTGCTGGTCAACCCGCCCGAGTCTTGCAGCGTGTAGGTGAATACGTCTTGCAGCGTGTCGCTACTACTTCGCAGGGCTTGCACGGTTGCGTTGGAGTTGTCGACCGAGTAGGTGTAAGCACCATTGGAGGCGATGGTGATCGAACCGAAAGAACCATTGACATTGGTTCCGACTGAACCGGAGGCGCTAGCAGCGGTTCCCGCTACAACACCGCTCACAGCTTTCGTATCGCTAGTATCTGGGTCGGTATCGTTGGTCAGCACGTTACCTGACGGATTCGTGCCTGCGGTCCCATTCGCCGTCCCACCTGCTTCGATCGCGATGGTAGAATCCGTAACAGCCATGGGCGTTACGTTGACATCGAAATTGACGCCGAACTCGGACGTGTTGCCAGAACTATCCGTGGCAGTGCCCGTGATCTTGTCGGTGAGCAGCAATCCTAATCCGGTGACATCGAGCGTGCCTGAGAAATTGCCGTTGCCGTCGGTGGTAAGGAATCCGAGGTAGGTCTTGCCACTGCCGTACGTCGAGCTGTTGTCGCTGATGAAGAACTCAATTCGCGAGTTCGCGAACGTCGCTTGATTGGCAGCTGAACCGACATAGCCAACCAATGTCAAATTGTTGCCGACGAGGTTTGCTTGGGTTGTGACCGGCGAGTCCATCAACAGATTCGGCTCGCCAGACGTTTTTACTCCATCGTTGGAGGAAATGCCATCGCCTTTCAGGTCGATGCCGATGCCGCTGTTGCCATAGATCGAATTTCGAAGGATCGAGTTGCCGGTTGACGTGGACTGAATCGTGATGCCGGATATGCCATTGTTGGCGACTACGTTGCCAGCACCGACTGCTGTTCCGCCGATGATGTTGTTCGCACCGACGGTGGGCATCATCCAGATGCCTTGCGCGTTGCCAAGTCCTGTCGATCCGACCCTGTCCGTACCAATGAAGTTGTCTTCGATGCGGTTAGCGGTCGTCAAAGCACCTTCCATGTAGATGCCATGGTTGGCACTGCCCACAATCACATTGCCAGCACCAGCGGCCACTCCACCGATGACGTTGTTGCCTGAATTGGCGACATAGATTCCGCCGACGTTAGCAATCTTTCCGGTCTCGTCAGCGTTCATGCCAATGGTGTTACCCGACACCGTGCTGCTATCCCCCGCGATATATATAGCGTAATAGTCGTTGCCTGAAATCACATTGCCGACTCCGACACCACCGATTTGCGTTCCCGTTACACCCGACCCGACCGAGACGCCAGACGAGCCGTTTGCGATCGCGGCGTCACCGGCCGCGTTGGTGCCGATGTAGTTACTTTGGATGGAATTTCCAGTCGCAGAAGCACCTGTAATGACCACTCCCTGGCTCGAGTTGCCGGAGATGACGTTGCGAGTGAGCGCCGACGCGCCGCCGATGAGATTGCCACCGGCGTTGTTGATCTCAACACCGATGACGTTGCCAATCGCCGCCGTACCAGCCGCATTGAGACCAATGAAGTTACCGGCGATCGTATTGTTGATGCCTTCAATCACAACTCCGCTACTGGCGTTGCCTGAGATCACATTGCCAGCTCCAACGACCGCGCCACCGATCGTATTGCCGGTCCCGGCGTTGTACACATAGACACCGTAGCGAGAATTGCTCAGTGCGAATGTTCCTGTGATATCCGTTCCGATGTAGTTGCCTTGCACGGCGACATTCATCGCTGTACTCGATCCACCGCCGTCGATAACGATTCCATCACTGGCGTTCCCTGAGATCACGTTCCGAGCTAGCACGGTGGTGCCACCGATGGTTGTGCCAGTGCCTAAGCTGGCTATGTAGACACCGTGGCCAGTATTGGCAACTTTCGCCGTGCCTGTTGCGTTGAGTCCAATGATGTTACCGCTCAAAGTATTGTTCGGAGCGTTAACATAGACCCCCAAGCTTTGGTTGCCCGAAATCACGTTCCCTACGCCAGCGATCGAGCCGCCAATCGTGTTACCCGAGGCGCTCGACTGGATACTGACTCCGACACCGGTATTCGCAATCGCGGCGGTTCCAGCGGAATTGGTGCCGATATAGTTGCCTTGAACCGTGTTCCCCGTCGCTGATGCACCGGAGATGCTGACTCCGTCGTTGGTGTTACCTGAAATAATATTCCGAGCCGATGCTGTCGTGCCCCCGATCGTATTGCCAGCGACGTTGTTGATGTAGACGCCACCACCGTTGGCAATCGCAGCCGTTCCGGTAGCATCGAGTCCGACAAGATTGCCGGCCACGAGGTTGTTAGCTCCTTCAATGTAGACACCAACATTCGTGTTGCCAGAAATGAGATTGCCAGCACCGCTCACTGCGCCGCCAACGGTTACACCTTCCGCTCCGTTGTAAAGGTAAACTCCAAAGCGTGAATTGCCGAGTGCGGAGGCACCCGTAATGTCCGTGCCGATGTAGTTCCCTTGGATGGCGACATTCATCGCTGTATTCAAACCACCGCCGTCGACGACAATCCCGTCAGTGCCATTGCCAGAAATGATATTGCGAGTCTGCGACGTAGTCCCACCAATCTTGGTGCCAGTGCCTGAACTACTGACAAAGACACCGAAACTACCATTGGCAATTTTCGCGTTACCAGCCGCGTTAAGCCCGATAATGTTTCCGCTGACCGTTGTGTTGGCAGCGTTAATGAATACTCCTGTTCCGGCGTTACCGGAGATGACATTGCCGGCTCCTGCCACATTCCCGCCGATGGTCGTACCAGTCGCGTTCGTTTGAATGTTGATCCCAATGCCACCGTTGGCGAGTGCCGCCGTTCCGGCAGCGTTGGTTCCAACGTAGTTGCCCTGAATCAGTGTGCCGGTCGCCGTTGCCCCTATCACCAAGATTCCATCCGTTGAATTTCCACTGATGATGTTTCGCTCACCTGCGCTTGTTCCACCGATCGTTGTATTTGGATTCTCATAAAGGCGAATGCCCACCGAGTTTGCCAACGCTGTAACACCGTCTGCGGCAACACCCACGTAGTTCCCATGAATCACGTTGTCGCTCGCGCCGACCCCTTGGAAGTCGATACCGTAACCGGTCGAGTTGCCGGAGATCACGTTGCGCGCGGCGGCCGTGTTGCCACCGATGGTGTTGCCGCTGCTTGCGACCTCGATACCGGCACTGCCATTGGCGATCGACGATTGACCGGTAATGTCGGTGCCAATGTAGTTGCCCACGATCAGTGATCCGCTCGGTCCAGAATTTGTGAGCCAGATTCCGTACGAGGTGTTACCCGAAATGACGTTGCGTGAACCGGTGACCGTGCCGCCGATCGTTGCGTCTGCCAACGTGACCGTGATTCCATAAGTATTGCCAACGGCGGCGGTCCCAGCGGCATTGGTGCCGATCAAGTTGCCGTGAACAATCGTGCCTGTGGTCGAGTTGCCGTAAAGGGCGAT
>JBGSJT010000176.1:0-2715 GCA_041741715.1 Pirellulaceae bacterium
ATGGCCATCCCCAGTGTCGGCGGCATGGGCGTGCAACTCATCACGTTTCTTGTCGCGCCGTGCATTTACTGCATGGTCAAGGAATGGCAGTTTGGCCGTGCCAGTTCTTCCGCACCTCAAACCGACTCAGCGAGTTAAGCGATGCCGTATCTGCACGGTGACAATCACTCGCGTGCATATCAGTGTACGATGCAAACATTGGGCCAAATTATCGGAGCGTGCGATGAACGATTCGAAGTTGACGTTGTGAATCCTGCGGCAGGATCATCCCGATACGCCGAATTACTGGCAGACGTTCTAGATTCGTCGCGAGCCGAGAGTATGAATGTCACCAGCGTTTTACAACGAATAGCGATCAACCCGACGACGGTCGAATGAACCAGTTGTGGTTGCTGCTCGGACGCGTGCCACCACGCGTGCAAGTGTTGTTCGGCAATGTGGCACAGCCCGATTCACGCGAGCGGCTGCTAGGATTTGTGAAGGTGGCGGATTCACCCAGCCTGCTTTGGTTGTCTGCTCGATTCTACAAGACGACCATTCAAGCCATAAATCTGTTGTAAAGACGTGGTGCAATTAGCAACGTTTGCATACTGGCGAATGCGGCAAAAAAATTACCAAGCAGAAAACCTGACCATGAATGAAACGAAAACGATGACCAAAGACCCGATCTGTGGAATGACCGTGGACGAAGCCACCGCGATCCACGCCGAGCGCGATGGCGAGACATTCTATTTTTGCAGTGAACACTGTCGGCAGAAGTTTGTCTCCTCGCCCGCCGATGCGAAGGGGGAAAAAAACTCAGGCAACTGCTGTGGATAACATGATCGCTGGATTCTATAACTGGGGACTACGCAAACCAGCTTAAGTAACCCCAAGGAAAGACAGGATTATGGCCATTCTTCATGCGCAGGCCGGCGAAGTTGTCGATATTCGACCGTTTGGAGTTGCGATCGCTGATTCCAAGACGACCGCCCTCATCAAGACTCATCAATTCGAGATCATTCGCATGGTCTTGTTAGAGAACAAAGAGATTCCGGTGCACGCCGCCAAAGGAGACATCATCGTGCAGTGTCTGGAAGGCCACGTCACCTTCAGCACGATGGGAAAGAACGTGGAGCTGCCCGCTGGACACCTGTTTTATTTGAAGACGGGTGAACCTCATTCATTGAAAGCGGTGGAGGATTCTTCATTGGTGCTGACGCTGCTTTTGCGCTTGGATGAATAAGTCGCTTTCTTCAACTTAGCATCGTGCGGGAAATAACTGTCCGAACTTAAACGTAGCTGTGGTCGCCAGACCGCAGGGAATCGACGTTCTGGCGAACGTAGCTACGACAGTTATTTCCCGTACGATGCTTAGCCAGGCAGGAACATGGTGGAATCCGCCATGTTGCTTTGGTTAATCGCTCAATGGCTGAAATCAGATCGCTACTCGAAACTGTAAGTTGAGACACACCGAGGAACGCTAACGTCGCTGGCGTTCGGGCCGTCGCACCGCGCCCTCGCGCGGAATGCACGTACAACAGCACTCACATTGCTCGACGCACATTACAAGCATAGTCCTGACGAAGGGCAAATGATCGCACGACTAGCGTCTTGCAGGCTCCGCTTGCTATTCGTGTCGAACATCGCTCCGAACGCATTTGAGGCGAAGCCTTGAAGACGTTGCGTAGCGAGGCGGAGTCTTCGAACTGGGCATTGTAAAAATGACACGAGCCAGCAGCCGAAATCAGAAAACAATTTAGTAAATGGATTCATAACGATGAGTACGATCACGAAAAGGCACTCACACAAGTCGGCTAAAAGCCTTCTGAACAGAATGGATGCCTACTGGCGAGCAGCCAACTATCTATCGGTTGGACAGATTTATTTGTACGACAACCCGTTGCTAAGGGTGCCGTTGCAGCGATCGCATGTCAAGCCGACGCTGCTCGGCCATTGGGGGACCACCCCCGGGCAGAATTTTATCTATGTGCATTTGAATCGCATAATTCAACAGTTCGATTTGAACATGATTTACATATCCGGCCCCGGACATGGTGGACCTGCGATCGTTGGCAACACGTATCTGGAAGGGACTTACAGCGAAGTCTACCCAGAGATCACGCAGGACGAGGCTGGACTACAGAAACTATTCAAACAGTTCTCCTTTCCCGGCGGCATCCCCAGCCACGTCTCGCCCGAATGTCCGGGTTCAATCCATGAAGGTGGCGAACTTGGCTACTCGCTCAGCCATGCGTTCGGCGCGGTATTCGACAATCCGGATCTGATCGCAGCGTGTGTGATTGGCGATGGTGAAGCGGAGACGGGACCACTTGCTACCGCTTGGCACTCGAACAAGTTTCTGAATCCGATCACCGACGGAGCTGTACTCCCCATCTTGCATTTGAATGGATACAAGATCGCCAATCCGACGGTCTTTGCCCGCATCACTCACAAAGAGCTAAAGCAGTTTCTAAAAGGCTGTGGGTGGAAGCCCTACTTCGTTGAAGGCGACGAGCCTGAAGCGATGCACAAGCGGATGGCACATGTGATGGATCAGGTGACTGAGGAGATTCGTGAAATTCAAACCAAGGCACGCGATAACAACGACGCAACCAGACCCCATTGGCCGATGATCGTACTCAATTCGCCCAAGGGTTGGACTGGGCCGAAGTTCGTCGATGGCCTTCAAGTCGAAGGGACATTCCGAGCCCATCAAGTGCCTCTGCACATCGA
>JBGSJT010000177.1:0-3440 GCA_041741715.1 Pirellulaceae bacterium
AACTCGCCGCAGTATCCACCGCCTCCGCCGACTCAACCCGCTCTCAACACCACGTAAAGAAATGCCCAACAGACCGATGTAGAGAAAACTTCCAAAAAGCGGCCAGTCGCCACTGGTCAAACCACGGACTTCATAGTCGTCGGTCGTAACCGGGTCCGCGCGGTTGACTTTGGTCTCAAGTAACGCCGGATCGCGGACTCCGGTTCACGACATGGTTCTGCCCTACTGAATTTCCGAACGACCGCTGGCGTCGAGTATCAATCGGCAATCGCTGTCGTAGAGTCCGTTTCCATCCCACAGCATACCGGAAGTAGCGTTAAGTAGCGATTCGATGAAATTGCTAATTCGTGTGTTTTTGGTCCAGTCGCATTCGGATACAAGACCGATTGCGAGTGAAATGTTATCGAGTCTCTCCAACAGATGTCGCTTGACAGATGAGCGAGGTGTATCCACACCTTTGAAGTATGTATACATATTTCCGATCAGTTTGCTGAAGCGGTCTCCATTCGCGGTGTAGACCAAACGATTAAGTGTGATGCAACCGACCGTTGACGTCAGCGTAACACTGCTCCAAGCCTCTCCATCTCCGTCAACGTCTAAGACGAATGATTCATCCGCAGCCTTCAATAACACAACGATCGCTGCAGCGTCATAATCGCTATCTGTTAGAATCGTGAGTGAGTACGTCATATCCATTTTGGCAGAACGCTGGCGATCAGCGGGCGGAAATGGCGCAAGTGATCCTGAACTTGGCAAAAAAGCGAAACGCCATTTCCGCTCCGTTGCATCGCTTTGTTCGGCCCACTTACCTCACAGTGACCCAATCCTGTTTCGCGTAAGATCCGCCATGCCAGAAAGTACGAAACTCGAGACGGTGACCCGCCACTGCATTGAAGTTAAGGGAAAAGTCCTTGTATTCGAAGGCCCGAGAAAAGTCCCTTCTTTTCAGTTCGCGTTTAGCAAGTATCTTACCCGTGTCGGCATCGTACACGTCGATTGTCAGAATGCGATTGTTGTCGGCGGTAACATTGTCAAGTTGTAACCGAAACGTCGCAGTGCGATTGCCGGCAGCGACATCCCTGGTATAAGGGCCATAGGACAGATACCTGTTAGGAGTGTCGCGAACATTGACACTCCAGCCGTCTCCATCCCGCCGTCCAATCTGATGCGACAGTTGGGATTCCGCCTGAAACACTAGTGCTCCCTGGCTTGGTGGCTTAGGGGATTGTGGGAGCAATGCTTGATCTGTTCTAAACACTTGAATAGTACCCTGAACCGTTGCCGTTGTGTTTGCCCTTACAGTTCCGAAAGAGAATTCAACGTCGCGTACGCCCGTGGCTAAACCGGGGGCATTCACGAAGAACGGAGTCATGGATTGAGATGGATTACTGATTGTGACACGAATCGTGTACTTCGGACCGATGATTTCGCCCCACGCGCCATTCCCGCCAGCAGGGGCGCTGGAGATCGCGTAGCTACCAACACCACCAACGTAGTTCGGGTCTACGGGGTTGTTGTCGAACCGGTGCAATCTCGTATCCGTGCTTGCACGCCAGTATTCGAAATGTTGAAGCTTCGCTTCAAGCGGAATTGAAATTGTCGAAAAATCCTTTATCGACGCCCCAACAGTCACCGAAAACCCAAGCTTGCTTTTGTCGTTGGATTTTGTGAAAGTCAGGTCGTAGGGCACAGCGGTATTGTTGCGATCGCCACCCAAATACATGATTCCGTTCTTACTAGACGGGTGTTCGGAGTTGATCTGATTGGAGGCCACATCCAAATTGTGCTTTTGGCCGCCGATGATATGGAAGCCGTTTCCGACAAGTAGGTTTTGACCATCGACATTGATCTCCGTCAAGCCGAAATCGTTTCGTGCATTGAATCCGGCCGAAACCGCCGTCGCAGAAAGTGCCACTCGCTCTTCTAATCGCTCGATCGAGACTACGGCGGCGACACTGGAAGAGATTGATCGTCGCCGGCTGCCCCGTGCGATGAAGAGTTCACCTAGATGGAACATGAGTACCTTACGAATAAAGAATGTGGTGAATGATCGAACAAGAGGAGGCCAGATCCTTCGGAATGGTTCGCAGGTTGCAATGGAAAGTCAAGTCGTCTGTGAAATGCGAGGAGTCGCCGAACGTCCAAGGTAACGGGGGGCGAGGAGAGGACGTGGCGTTCAAGCCGGGCTGCGCCGAGCCCTCCCGTTCACCGATTTGTTCGGCAGTGTTATTGAGTATCCGTCGTGGTGGAAGCGCCGGTTGCATTTAATAGTTGGCATAGCTCCGTTGCGACTTGATTCATTTTGTCCGCCAACTCGTCTATTTCGTCGGGGTTCATGGCCGGTGAATTGTATGCCAATTCTTTGCCCAATTTGAGAGTTCGTTTTAGTCTTGAAATCTCCCCTGAAGCATCGTCGGTCATCCATGCAGAATGAAAGAGCTGATTTCGTTGTTCTTCGAGCTTTAAGCTTTGTTTGATCAGTGCCTCGAACTCCAAAGCGAACGGTGTTCCAACGAATCTGTAGTTGAAAAGGCTGCTGGCAAGAACGCAAAGTTTTCCGTATGGAAGTTGGACAGTTACCATTTGCCCAACTTTCTGGTCTGGGCCTACCAGTTGGATAACCCAGAAAGTGATCCACATCTCAAGAGCTTGGAAGTTTACGGCGACTCGACCAAGCGCTCTTAGATGTTGCTCTGTCATAGCGTGCCTTCCTGAACTGCCGAACGTCGTGCATCACCGGGTACGGAGTTTTGATTAACCACTTCATAAAACGCGCAAGCCGTACTCCGGTGCAGTACGCCCAACATGGGCGTGTTCTTGTGGGGTGCAAGTCCCCTGTACTTAGTTCCGGTTTCTTTCACTAGGAGGCAGTATACCAAATGTTGATCCCATGAAAGAACAGTACGAGGCGAGGGCAACTGCGGGGAGGTGACGAACCGTGGGGAGGAAGCCCGCGAATGTGTGCGTAAGTACCGACCTGAATAACGCCGTCGGTCACATTCACGTCAAGACCCGCCAGGTGACGAACAGAAACTTGATACGAGGCCGACGACTATAGACGAGCGGGCTGCTGACCGCGAAGTCGAACCGGAAGAAGTAGCGTAGGTAGATCAAGCATTTGGGCGGGGACAGATCACGTGTCTCTGGTCGGATCGTTTCCAACCAGAGACGTCCCTTATTTGGGGAGATCTCGATGCGTACCCGTGAGTAGGGCTTGCCCGAAAGGCGGGGCGGAATGCGGCAACGCACTGCCGTGCAAAGAGAAGTCAGCAGAGGGCATAGTATTCGACCCACGCGGTCGTCGAAGGCCCGAAGGGAACGAGCAAGTACGTATCGGCTTCGGCTCGCGAACAAACAATTGCCGTATGGCGATTCACTCGCGGCGCCGTCTTCGATTCAATGGCTTGAGCCGTCGTGGCAACATGACGATTTAAAACTCG
>JBGSJT010000178.1:0-39991 GCA_041741715.1 Pirellulaceae bacterium
ACTCTTAACCTCGTCCACTACCGATTGCGACAGTCTTCTCCCGCTCGATGCTAAGTGGAAATTGATTGATGATTGATGATTGATGATTGATGATTGATGAACAGGGGTTGATGATTGGTGAAGTTTTTGGAATGTCGAGGAGGGGGGCCCCTTAATACGAAACAAGCCCAGTAGCAGGAGCTACTGGGCTTGAGCGATTTAAAAAGCGAGTGGAAGGTGCTTTGTACAGCTTAGCGATTAAATTCGATGCCGAAGGTGAAGCCCGCCAACTGTACGTCTTGATCATGGAGGTTAACCTGACCGAAATTTGGGTTGGCTGCACGCCAAATACCATCGGCGAAGTCAATCATGTCCAGTCCACCGCGGACCGAGAAGGCTTTGGTGAGTTGGTAGGCGGCCTCAGCGCGAGCTTCAAAGCCGAACACGAATTCGGTATTGGTTCCGTGAACGAAACTGGTGCCAGTTTGGTAGTCGGTCGCGTCCACGCCCACATTTATGGCAGGTGCACCCGTGTAGTGCGTCGTGTAGGTGCGTTGAGCAAATTCACGAGCCTGGAAATTGGCCATCCCGAAGGCACGCAACTCGCCAGAAACGGTCCAGCGGTCGTAGTGTGTGAAATACCGAGCCCCCAGCTGACCACCCACCATGCGATTTTTGATCGTCGTCTCCCAAGATGTCAATTGCTCTTGTTGAGTCTCAGTGGTCTGTACACCAGGGTTGGTAATCTGATCGCGAGAACGGGTGTAGTTTTGATTCATGGCAAAGTCGGTCAGTGTACCGTACCTGAAACCCACCATGGGCTCGATGATCCCTCCGTAGCGATAGGGTTCTCGTCGCCAAGTCTTGTTGATTTCAAAGTTGCTCAGCGAAAACACGTTGAGACTGTCTCCCAAGATGTAAGCCCGCGTGCCAAACTGCGGATCGTTTCGATCAATGAACGGATTGACGGGATTCGTCAAGCTGTTCGTATCGGCGGTGTTAACGCGGTTGATACGTTCTTGGTAGATCGTATCGTACACATTAGGTCCGCCGATGTGCCGAAAGCTGGCCAGCCAGCCCGATCGCTCACTGGTCATGAACCCCAAGTCGAAGCGATTCCCCCAACCGAAGTCGCCAGTGTTCCTGGATTGCTCGGTCTCGGGTCGCGAGACCCATAAGTAGGTCCGGTCATAGGTGGCATACCAACCCGTGTGGGCTCGTTTGCGCGGTGACTTTTCTAGCATCGCGTCAACATCGACGGGTGCGAAGAACTGCCAGTCAGGATCAAATTCCAATGGTTCCGCAAACGGATGGAATGCAGGTCCATTGGGTAAATTTCGTCCTTGTGCCATCAGGCTAGGACTGGTTACCATGACAGTAACCGCTGCGATAACTCGCCAAGCTAAATTGAGCAACGACATAACTACCTTCCACCGTAGCAAACGGAATCGCCCCCACGCACCCAGTCTCGTTGGGACCGGCGCACGCACAAAATTCTGGTCGTGCCGGTAGTATCGGATAGTCCGTGAAACAGAGTTGAGTCACTCTAGGTAAACCTTGTCGAAAATACTCGTTCTTTCGTCCCAGTGGTACTTTTAAGGCTGCGCGAAGGTTAGCTAGGTGGGTTGGGTAGTGTTGCAGGGAATACTAGCGAACTGTTTCGTGGGATAGTTACAGATAGTGCGAGCTAGTGAACCGTTGAGAACCCTCGTTCCCAGGCTCTGCCTGGGAACGCACTGCACCGGAGGCTCCGCCTGGGCTGCCGGGTAATGACCGACGACCCACTCGCTGGCGCGTCGAGCTGATATTCTCGCTGAAACTTAGACCCCCAGCCATGGTTTAACCACCAACCATGTCAGCGTTGTGACCAACACAATCGCGATCAAATTCAAAGTGAATCCGGCGCGCACCATTTGGGGGACTGTAATCCGTCCCGATCCAAACACGATAGCATTGGGGGGTGTGGCGACAGGCAACATGAATGCGCAACTGGCCGCGACCGTAGCAGGTACGATCAACAAATACGGATGCACGCCGACGCTAGGTGCCAGGGCTGCAAGCACGGGGACTAACGACGCAGTAGTCGCGGCATTGGATGTTAACTCCGTCAAAAAGACGATGGCCGTGGTTACAATTAACACCAACACCAGCGGTGACAGTTGCGCGAACAATCCGGTCTGACTGCCGATAAACTCTGCGACTCCGTTGGCCTGCACGGCCGCCGCTAGACTCAGGCCCCCACCAAATAAAAATAGGATTCCCCACGGCATTCGAGCCGCTTCCCCCCAATCCATCGTGAATGTCCGCGAGCGAACGTTCACGGGGATCAGAAACAACAGCATGGCACCGATCATGGCAATTACGCTATCAGACAAATTTGCCAGCGGTCGATAACTGGCTCCCCACAATGAAATCTCCACTCCAGTTAATAACGGGCGAAACAACCACAAGGCGACTGTCATCAAAAAAATGATTAAAGTATTCCACTCGCCGATCCCTACCTTTCCAATGTTGCGGAGTTCCTGAACAACCATAGCGCGTCCTCCCGGCAACTCAATGCCACGAATCGGGAACAGGAACCGAGTCATAACGAAATAGATAATTGGCAAAAACGATGCGGCCAGAGAGACACCAATGGGGAGCCAACCGACAAAGCTGAAATCCTGACGGTACTCGCTTGCAATTTTATCGCGAATAAAACCGACTAAAAAGGTGTTGGTGGGGGTGCCAATGATAGTCATGATGCCACCCACGGAGGCTGAGTAGGCAATCGCTAGCAATAGGCATGTAGTAAAGCGTTCTACGCCTGCGCGCGATGCGGAATCTGTTGAAGCCTGCTGTTGCTCGAGCAGCCCAACCACGCTCAGCGCAATAGGGAGCATCATGGCCGTCGTAGCAGTGTTGGAGACAAAGGCGCTGAGCACCGCCGTGACCAGCATGAAGCCCGCAATCATGGCTGGGGCCGACGTCCCTACACCCCGCAGCGTCAACAACGCGATGCGTCGCCCCAAGCCCCAGCGCTCCATCGACAGCGCGATGATGAAGCCGCCGAAGTATAGAAAGATCAACGGGTCCGCGTACGGAAAGCAGGCATCTTGCGCCGACGCGACCCCCAACAGCGGAAATAGCGGTATGGGGAGCAAGGCAGTGATACTGATTTCGACCGCTTCGGTCAGCCACCACACGCCCATCCAAATCATCATCGCTAGAGTCGCTCGACCAGCCCAGGTGAACATGCCAATTGAACCGTCCGCCGCGACGAACTGATGCGGCAATAACCACATGGTCAGACCGCACAGCAGCGGACCAGTCACCATTCCAGCCCACCGCAAGCTAGCTCCGTTTGTCGAATTGTTCTGCATATCATTCCCTGCTCAGCGTCTCTGCTCAAGGTCTTTACTCAACGCTTGAATATAAGTCGGTGACGTGAGATAATAAAGGTTGCCGCCTTGCTCCATCTTCCCGCCTCGAGAGCATATCAATTGAAAGTTTGGAAGTCGTTTAATTCAACCGCCTCATTCGCCGCGACGATTGTCCACTTAAGTGGTCCGTGGCTGCTACCGCTCTGCCTACTTACGGTGTGTGGTCAGGCGCTGTTTGCTCAAATGCCACAATCAGCCTCCGAGCCCTCATCAGCCGAGCAGTATTTCTCACAATACGTGCTCCCTATTCTGCGCGAACACTGCTTCGAATGTCATTCGCACGCCAGTGGTGAGGCGAGTGGCAATCTGATGTTGGACAGCCTAGCTGGGATGACCGTGGGTGGAACGCGTGGCGCCGCCGTCACACCCGGCAGCCCCACTGAAAGCCTGTTGCTAAAAGCCATTGAGTATAGCAACACTGATCTGCAAATGCCCCCTGCAGATCAACTGACGGATGCACAAATCGGAGTAATCCGCCAATGGATCGCTAGCGGTGCTGTCATGCCTGACTCAATGCGTGGAGAGGCAATAGTAGATTTAGATCCCAACCCCACACGACAACTGGCCGCGCGGGCGCATTGGGCCTATCAACCACCACTCCGCTGGCAAGGGGACGACCGTGAGACCCCATGCCGTGAAGCGGTCAATCCAATAGATGCCATCGTGACTTCACAACTGACAACGGTAGGCCTATCGCTGTCGCCACGAGCCGAGCGGGTTGTGCTCCTGCGTCGACTCAGTTACGACTTAACCGGACTTCCGCCAAGCATTCCGGCCACACGCGACTATCTACATGATCCGCGCGACGATCGCACCGCCACCGAGGAGGTTATCGACCGTCTACTGGCGTCACCCAGTTTCGGAGAACGCTGGGCTCGCGTGTGGATGGATGTTGCCCGCTACGCTGACACGAAAGGATATGTGTTCCGAGAAGATCGCGAGTATCCCGCCGCGCATCAGTATCGCAGTTGGCTCATCGATGCCTTCAATCAAGATCTCCCCTACGATCAATTTGTAACCCGGCAGTTGGCAGCCGACTTGTTACTTTCCGCAGATAAAGCGAAGCCTAACGCGACAGCCGATCTACCGGCGCTCGGCTTCTTGACGCTCGGTCGTCGGTTTCTTAACAACAAGCATGACATCATTGACGATCGACTCGATGTGGTAGCGCGCGGTTTGATGGGGATGACCTTAGGTTGTGCGCGATGCCATGACCACAAATATGATCCACTGACGCAAGCCGACTACTATGCCTTGTTCGGTGTGTTTCTCAATACGGATGAACCGGGAGGCGAACCGTGGCCGCATCGTTTAGTGGATGCCGCAGATGAGCGACCGTCGTTCATCCTCATCCGCGGCAGTCCAGGAAATCGTGGCGCTCAGGTCGAGCGTCGTTTTGTTAGTCTCTTGGCCCCCGATGAACGACCATTTTCTTCCGGAAGTGGTCGGCTAGAGCTAGCCGCGCAAATTGTGTCGCCACAAAATCCGCTCACCGCGCGGGTATTTGCCAATCGACTGTGGCTGCAATTGACCGGTAGCAGTCTAGTGGAGAGCCCCAGTGATTTTGGATTGCGCAGTGCGGCGCCCAAACAACTAGCGTTGCTCGATCATTTGGCGACTAGCTTGGTAGAGGAAAGCTGGAGCATGAAACGCTTGGTCCGTTCGATCGTTACTTCTCAAGTCTATCAACAGTCGAGTTTGCAGCGGGCCGAGCCGTACGCTCTTGATCCAGAGAATTCGCTGTTCTGGAAGATGAATCGTCGAAGGCTAGATTTTGAAGCCTTGCGGGACACGCTGCTGCTGCGAACTGGTGAACTCGATGCGGCCCTACATGGCAAGTCCGAGACGATTACGACGGAGCCGTTTTCACGCCGGCGGACCGTCTACGCTTATATCGATCGTCAAAATCTGCCGCAACTCTTCCGCACGTTTGACTTGGCTAGCCCTGACACCCACACGCCAGTGCGGGCGCAGACCAGTGTACCCCAACAAGGGCTTTTTCTACTAAACAGTGATTTTGTCGCAGAGTTATCGCGGCAGCTAGCTGGCCGCGCCGAGTCTGCCGGGACACAACACAGCCAGCAGGCGGCTTGGATGTTCGAACAGTTTTTCGCGCGTCTTCCCAACGATCAAGAGTTGGCCTTGATTCTGGACTTTTTGAAATCAGAGCCAAGTGAAGTGGCCTCTCCAAACTCGGCCTCACCGTTGGAGCGATTGGCCGGCGGCCTGCTGGCAGCCAACGAGTTATCCCATATTGATTGAAGCCCGCATGCACGATCGATTCGAGAATATACCTTCCAACCTATCGCGTCGCGACTTGCTGTGTCGAAGTGGCTTGGGCTTTGGTGCCTTGGCCCTGCAACACATGCTGTGTGGTGACTCTACTGCAGCGGATAAGTTGGAAGTGGACCGCACTGCGGCTGGCGTCAATCCGTTGTTACCACGGCAGCCCCACTTTGCCGCGACAGCCAAACGCGTCATTCATATTTTTGCCAATGGCGGTCCCAGCCACGTAGATACGTTCGACCCCAAGCCTTCCATCGCCAAATATGCGGGGGAGCCTATGCCCGGAGAAACACCCCGCACAGAGCGCAAGACCGGTGCGCTTTTTCCATCACCCTTCAAATTCCGCAAGTATGGTCAAAGCGGATTGGAGGTGAGTGAATTGTTTCAACAGACCGCGCGGCACGCCGATGACCTGTGCGTGATCCGTTCGATGCACGCTGATGTTCCCAATCACGAACCGTCGCTATTGCTGATGAATACCGGCGAAGCGCGGTTGGTGCGTCCGAGCATGGGATCGTGGTTGACTTACGGCCTGGGGACTGACAATCAAAATCTCCCCGCCTTCGTCGCCATGTGTCCAGGCGGTTACCCCATTCAGGAGTCCCAGAATTGGCAAGCTGGATTTCTTCCGGGTATTTTCCAAGGGACGTATATCGACACCAAACACGAATCGATCGACAAACTGATCGAGAACGTGCGCAACGAACGGCAGAGCTTGAGTGCTCAACGTCGACAGCTCGATTTGATTCAGAACCTCAATCGGATGCATCAGGCCCCGCGCGCTGAAGATCCGCAACTTGAATCACGCATTCAGTCCTTCGAATTGGCTTACCGCATGCAAATGGAAGCGGCTGAAGTCTTCGATGTTTCGCGCGAGCCGCAATACGTCATCGATGCTTATGGACCAGGCGTGCAGGCACGGCAGCTATTGATCGCGCGGCGGTTGCTAGAGCATGGTGTCCGCTACGTTCAAGTTTGGCATGGAGCGGGGCAGCCTTGGGACAATCATGACGATATTGAAGTGCAACATCGCAAGTTGGCTGGCCAATGCGATTCCGCGATTGCCGCCCTATTGGATGATCTCAAACAACGTGGGATGCTAGAAGATACGTTGGTTATCTGGGGAGGTGAATTCGGTCGCACCCCAACCGTCGAGCTCCCCAAGGAAGGGAGCAATCAAGGGAAAGTCAATGGCCGTGACCATAATCATTGGGGTTTTACGATGTGGTTGGCTGGTGGTGGCGTGCGCGGTGGATATGTCCATGGAGCCACTGATGAGTTCGGTTTTAAGGCAGTGGAACAGCGGATGCACGTCCATGATTTACACGCTACGTTGTTGAAGCTACTCGGCTTCGACCACGAGCGATTTACCTATCGCTGGGCCGGTCGCGATTTCCGGTTGACCGATGTGCACGGTCGCGTGGTTGGAGAGTTGATAGCGTAGTTGTTTAGTTGCGGGCGGACTGGGGTAGATCACCGGTCAACGTTTTCAGGAAAGATGTCAAACGGCGCACATCCTCCGGGCTGAATTCTTCTCCGCATTGGTATTCGATCATGAGTGCCACCGCCTCTTCGAGCGTGGCCACGGAACCATCGTGAAAGTAAGGGGCCGTCAGGGCTACGTTGCGCAGTTGCGGCACGCGGAAGACGTGCCGATCCCGCTCGTGCTCGGTAACATGGAAGCGGCCCAGGTTAGCCTCAGAACTCTCTCCGGAATAGTACGGCGCCGCGACACCTAGCGGCTGGAACATGGTTCCTCCCACTCCGGCCCCTTGGTGACAGGTGATACAGTTGAATTTCTTGAACAAATAGTATCCACCGAACTCATCGCTATTCAGAGCGTTTTCAGTCCCCGCCAACCATTGATCAAATTTCGAGTTCACGGTAATCAGTGAGCGTTCAAAAGTTGCCAGCGCTGTTCGAACTCGCTCCGGTGTTGGCTCCCCTTCCAGCAATTTTGCAAAAGCTCCCTGATAGTAGTGATCTTGACTAAGGAATTTTATGACACGCTCCCAACTGGATCCCAGTTCGTTGGGACTTGTAATCGGCTCATCTATTTGCTCCTCCAGAGTTGCCACGCTGCCGTCCCAGTCTTGAGCACAATTCAAAGCTGCATTGAGAACAGTTGGTGCGTTGTACTGGGTCGCTTCGCCATTTACGCCAACGGAAAGCGGCGTGGGAAGCGTGCCACCCTGCGTCAATGAGTGACAAGTCGCGCAGGACATCCGGCCTGTTTTCGAGAGCCCCGGTTCATGAAATAGGCGTCTCCCAAGTTCAACGATGGCTGGATTGAGATCATCGAACGGAACCAGAGCTTGGATTGGTTCGTGGCGATGATGGGCATCTACGTAAACAATCTTTTTATCCACACGCGGTGGTGTTGACACAACTTCCGAGTCCGTAGGCTTCACTGACGGGCGCAACCAAGTTGCGACTGTCGAACCGACTAACAAACCCACGACACAAGCGATCGACACAATTGCATGGCGTCGCGCCAGTCCAACTGATTTGCTAATCCAATTGGTTTTCGTTGCGACGGGTGTCGCTTTGTCGTCAACCGCCACTTTAGAGACTTCCGGTAGGCTGTTGGCTGAGTTAACGGCTTCAACTTCAGAGTCCGCCACAATGTCGGCATCTATGTCGGCATCTATGTCGACAATCACAATGCTCGAATTCGAGGTCGAAGCTGTTTCTGGTTTTGAGATCGCAGCTTCTACAGGAATACTACTTGCATCACTCTTCGGCTCGGGTGGCGTCAGTTTACCAGGATCAACACTGATAGCTGCGATTTCATCCTGCATCACCGATTCTGCCTGTTCAGAATCCAAAATCGATGCATCGGTATTGTTCGATTGAGTAGTCGCGTTGTCGTCAAGTTGGGGCATCAGGCTATTCGATTGTTGCGGGGACAGGGGCGAGCTGGTACTGTCAAGTAACTTGCTCAAGTTATTCATTGCTCAATGCCTCAAGCTTAGATTACGGTCGACACCGAGGCTGGCGACTGCACGTTACTCTTCATCGTTCAGACGCAGAGGCAACCTACTATCAGCACAGGCGTTATGACCAGCAATTCCAAAGTGCAAAAGCTGCAGTGACTGTGGCAAAATAAAATATTGACTCAAGCTGCGCTCGGGATCGACCTAGGGTTGGTTCGGAGCGAAGGATGTCGCTCTAGAAGGCAGGAGCCTTCTCCCCCCGTGTGAGGCGAGCCGATTGATTCTTCAGTCGGACTCGCCTTTCTTTTTTTGTAAACGTGCACGCACTTGCACGGAAACGTCGCGGATCAGTGCTCTTTGCCTTTCGCCAATGACATGTCAGTAGCTTCATCCCAAGAGTTAACGCCAAAGCATCTGATTGACGGAGCGATCAGCGACTTTCCCGCGCGAGGTTCTTCATCTTTTTGCCGCACATTTTTTTGTCGGAGATGCGTTGGGGACCAGCCTTTAGGCGCCCGTGCATGTAGAATCCGATTTAAGTGGCTAAAGGCCCGATCTCTAGCGCCAAGTGGCGCTGTCCGACTGATACACGCCGACAAAAAGATGTGCGGCAAAAAGATGAAGAGCAGTAAGTGTTGGGAAAACCGAGACGAATGGTAGTATGCAGCGAGCGGCGTCTGTTTTTCTAGGATAGAGCATTCTTGCAAACTAGGAATCGACATCAAACAAGCCTTGGCGATTGGGGTCGGCGCGAACATAATCTATCGCAAGGATAGATTCCGTTCGACCCCTCTAACTCAACTGAGGCTCGCGTGACTGACCGCATTCAACCTCGGACCCTCAAGGGATTCCGCGATTTCTTACCTGAGACGATGATGCCCCGCGAAGCGATTATGGCGACCGCTCGCCAGGTCTATCGCCGCTACGGCTTCAGCCCCATCGACACCCCAGCCTTGGAGCTCCTGGAGATTCTGACTGGCAAGGGTTCCGAAGAAACCGATCGACAACTCTATCGATTCGAAGATCATGGAGGGCGACAAGTTGGCCTGAGATTCGACTTGACGGTCCCCCTGGCTCGTTTTGCGGCACAGCATATCGGACAGCTTGGAACACCATTTAAGCGGTATCACATCGCCCCTGTCTGGCGCGGTGAAAACACTCAAGCGGGACGCTATCGAGAGTTCGTGCAATGCGACTTCGATACCATCGGCACGGAATCAATTGTAGCCGATATCGAAACGGCCTTGGTGATCCATGAATTGTTACAAGAGCTAGCGGTCGGCGACTTCACGTTGCGGATCAACAATCGTCAAGTCCTTAGCGGATTACTGGCCAAGCTCGATTTGGTCGACCGGACAGTTCCCGTTTTGCGGTCGCTCGACAAACTCGATAAGATCGGACGCGAGGCAGTCGCCCAGGAGATGATTAGCGTCGCCAGCGTTAGTCGTGAACAGGCGGATCAGGTACTCAAACTCGCTGAGATCAGCGGCTCTACCGATGACATCCTACTGCAGCTCGATCAGCTTCTGTCAGGCAATGAGCTGGGCGAAACGGGGGTGGGACGACTGCGCGATTTGACTCAAGCGCTACGCGCGGCGGGTGTAGCACCGGAGCGCTATCAGCTCAACGTGGCCATCGCGCGCGGCTTGGACTATTACACAGGAGTTATTTTTGAAACCACCCTCGACCAACTTCCGAGCATCGGGAGCATCTGCTCGGGAGGCCGCTACGACAACCTGGCCGAACTCTACACCAAGCAGCATCTCCCCGGTATCGGTGCCTCATTGGGGCTCGATCGGCTGTTGGCCGCCTTGGAGACGCTCGGCAGGCTGCCAACCGCCCGCTCACCAGCTCCCGTGTTAGTGGCCTACTTTGATAAAGACCGCTTGCACGACTACTTGCAATTAGCCCAGGTTGTGCGTGCGGCGGGGATCGGTGTCGAACTCTATCCGGAACCCAAGAAGTTGGCCGCGCAATTAAAGTATGCCGATCAACGCCGCTTTCAAGTTGCTTTGATCGCCGGCTCACAGGAATTGGAGGCCGGGACTTGCCAAGTCAAAGACTTGTCGCGCAAGACGAGTCAAGAAGTCAGTTGGCGCGGTGACGCGAGCGAACTGATAGAAGCAATTCGCGCGTCGATCCCAGAGTAGAACAATTGTCCCCAATTGTTCCCCCTCCCCTTCCATTTCCTCCTCCACTCCTCCTTCCATCACCCCCCTTCCCGCCACACCGCCAGCACAGCAGGCAGGCTGTCGGTTTAGTGCGCCGCGCATTTCTAGTGAACCTCAGGCGCTAGTGCTAGAAGCCTTACGTTCCGTCCGCTCTTTGCGGCCCGCAATCACATTAGCTTGCAATAAAATGAACTGGAAAGCGATACGCCGAAGGTACTCGTTTTAAACGCGGAGCTGCGGAGGTATTGAGATTCGCGGAGAAAGGAAAGGCCCCCGCTGCACTATAAATACAAGCGATAGCCTCCAAGATTGTTGCCTTGCCTATGTGAATTCCAGTTTAGTTCGTTGAATGTTCTGCTGCCTCTGAGCGGTTAAGTAAGTCTAGGCTTCCGAGAATATTCTCTCTGGCTCCGCGAATCTCAACTCCTCCGCAACTCCGCGTTTCAAAATCCATCCGTCAAAACTGAGTGTCATGTGCGGCTATGATGTAGCTCACAAACCGGACGGTACTTAAGGTTTTTTGAACTAGCGCCTGAGGTTCACGACCGGACGGAACTTAAGGTTTTTAGCACTAGCCTTGGGCCCCTAACGGCCAACTGCGCCCCCAAAAGCCCACGGCTAGCGCCTGAGGTTCACTAAACCGACAGCCGCAAGCGCAGTGTGACAAACAATTGGGACAATTGCTCTGCACTCCAATCGCGGGCCGCGTTGAGTTATAATCTATAATCCAAACCCAGAGCCCCCATTGAGGAAGAAGTCGTATGACTATGAGATTTGCAAATCTTTTTTTGTTATGCGTGAGCGTCCCGTTGTTGCTTTGGGGGGTGACAATGCGTCAGCTCTCTGCGGCTGACCAGCCGAACATTCTGTTTTTGCTCAGCGACGACCATAGTTACCCATTCTTAAGTTGTTATGGTGACGCCAATGTCAAGACTCCGAACATCGATCGCTTGGCCGCCGAGGGGATGCGTTTCCATCGTTTCTTTACCGCCGCACCGCAATGTGTGCTGTCGCGCACGGCGTTGATGACTGGCCGTTCCCCCGTGGCCGCGCGAATGATACGTTTTTCTTCGCCGCTGCCCGCCACGGAGATAACGTTGCCTGAGCTGCTCCGCGAGCGGGCTGGCTACACCACCGGCATCTGTGGTCGCGGCTATCACCTCGATGGCTCAGGAAAAAAACCCAAGTTCGTTCAGGAAGTGTTTGACAAATACCACTTGGAGACTTTTTCGCAGCGCGTCGACTTCTTGAAAAACGGGAATGATGAAAGCGTAACTGGTCTCATTGCCGAATTCCTCGATGCGCGGCCCGCCGATAAGCCGTTTTTTATGTGGGCCAATTACAGTGATCCACATCATGTGTGGAACGCTCCGAAGAAATATCGACCAGAGCCTGCCAGTCTTAAACTCCCAGCGCACTGGCCAGATTTACCTGGGGTGCGCGAGCAAGTGGCCGATTACTGCGCCGAAGTGAATCGCGTCGATGAACGAGTGGGAGATGTGCTGGCCGAGTTGGAACGACGCAATCTGCTCGAAAGCACGTTGGTTGTATTTGCGGGTGACAACGGGGCCGCGTTGCCGCACGGTAAGGGCTCGCTGTACGATCCAGGTTCGAATGTTCCCTGCGTGGTGCGTTGGCCTGGAGTGACCCAGGCGGGGACCGAATCGCATGCCTTGATCAGTGGCGAGGACTTGGCACCCACGCTTTTGGAAGTCGCGGGTATCGAACCGCCCGAGTCAATGAGTGGTGTTAGCTTCGCTGGTTTGTTGAAAGGGATAGCTCACACACCGCGCACATACCTGTTCCTGGCTCGCGGTCCGCACGGCTCAGCGCCAGTCCGCTACGAAGCAACGAGCGCTCCTTACGACATGGGCCGCGCGGTTCGTAGCGAGCGTTACAAATTCATTTATAACTGCACGCCGTGGACACCCTACGGACCAGTCGACTCCAGTGGTGGTGCCGCGTGGAAAGAGATGCAGGCTGCCGACGCCGCCGGAAAACTCAGTCCAGGTTTGCACGCCACCTATTTCGCGGCAGCCCGTCCAGTCTATGAATTGTATGACTTGCAAACCGATCCATCCGAACTAAACAATCTCAGTGGCCAAAAGTCTACCTTGGACATCGAACGGACCCTGCGTCAGAAACTAGCGGAAAAGATGATTGTCGAATTCGATCACTTACCTTTGCCGGACCTCTTGGATTCTCAGTAATCATGCTCCGACGTAGAACAGTTGCGATGATACTGGCTAGCTTAGGTCTCACCTGGTTGGGTATCCGTTGGGGAAACAGCAGCCTAACTCCGAACGGGTTGCGTGGCGATTCTCAAACCGGTTTGTCAGATTGTCCCGACAGTCCCAATTGCGTCAGCACCTCTTCGACTCGTTCGGCCAACTCGATCGAGCCGATCGAACTGGGCGAGAACGCTGTCGACGTCCAGTCAACATTAAAACAGATCATCGAGAGAATGCCGGGCAGCCGAATTGTGGAGGCGCGCGACAACTATATCCATGCCGAGTTTCACAGTCGGCTGCTGGGATTCGTGGACGATGTGGAATTGCTTGTTGATCCTGCTCAGCAAAAGATCAACGTGCGATCCGCGTCGCGGGTTGGCTACTCCGATTTCGGAGTCAACCGCCAGCGGGTCGAGGAAATTCGCCAACGTTTTGATGGTACTCGCTGAAATTTCAGCAACGACGATGCTGATTACTCGCGAATTTGCACTCAATCGCGTGGGACGTGCGACAAATAAGATGCGGGGGTAAGTTTCGTATGCGAACGCAACTGGCAATTTCTCTGCTGGACCTTCGGTCCGTCAAGAACTTCCGCAGCTTATAAATCGCACGTCCCTAGCGATGGCAGGTGCCAGCCTGGGATGCAAATCCCAGGAAGGTGAGTCGACCGAGTACAATAGCTACGTTCCCTGGGATTTGCATCCCAGGCCATCACCTGTCGTTGCTAGTGCTTTGTCTAACTTTAATTTTGGGGTTGGGAGAGTAGAGCGATTGTCCCAATCGCTTGAGAAACGATTTGGACAATCGTTCTACTCTGAGCGCTGCCAACCCCATTTTTTAATCTGGACGAAGCACTAGACGTACTGTTAAGTTGTCGCGAAGTTTTCGTCACCCTACCCTTGGTAATGACCTATGCCCGACATGTTGTCCAACCAGCGTATGTTGCAAGTCACAGAACTTCATAGGGTTCAAGGTCGTCATCATGGTCCACCGTGGAATCTGGTATTCGCTCTCTGTTTGGCTTGGCAGTTCACTCTCTTCCTGAGCATCGACTCGGCCCGCGCTATTGAACCAAGCATACCGCGCGTCGACTTCGACAATGATCTCGTGCCAGTCTTCACCAAACTGGGCTGTAATGCAGGTGCCTGTCATGGAGCAGCAATTGGAAGGGGTGGATTCAAACTCTCACTCTACGGTGGCAACCCAGCAGCAGATTTTGTGGCGATCACTCGGGAGTTGAAAGGTCGCCGAGTGAACGTGCATCAACCAGTCCAGAGCTTGCTTCTCCTCAAACCGACCGAGTCGCTAGCGCATGGGGGTGGATATGTGATGGAAGAAGGTGATGCGAGCTACCGATTGTTGCTGGCTTGGCTCACACAAGGTGCACTCCACGAGGCACGCTACCAACTGCATCATATCGAAGTCACACCCAGTCGCGCGGAGGCTACGGTGGGGGACACTTTGCCGGTCGTCGTGACAGCGCATTACGATGATGGTTCCTCACGCAACGTAACTGAATGGACCGTGCTGACTCCCGAAGATGCAGCAGCGGTTCGGTTGGAACAGGCAACGAATCACCTGACAGTACTGCGTCGTGGTCGGCACATCGTGGTGGCACGCTATTTGAGTGAAGTTGTGCCAATCGAAGTGCTGGTGCCGCTAAGCGACGCCCCTGTCGCTCAAGAATCACAGCCGCCACAGAACTTCATTGACGAAGAAGTTATGAAAACGCTCGTCACGCTACGCTTGCCCGTCTCGCCAGGCTGTGATGACGCCAGCTTTCGACGCCGCATCACGCTGCATTTAACGGGGCGTCTGCCGATACGCTCGACTGGTGCTCAGACCACCGGTCCACTGGATCGCGAGGCGCTGGTCGATCATTTGTTGAGCTCCGATGAGTTCGTCGAATATTGGACATACCAATTCGCCAAGTGGTTGCGTATTCGACCTCAGCCCAACGACAGCCGGGGTGCAGAAACCTATCACGCTTGGTTGTCGGATCAATTGCGACATGCGGTCGGTTACGACCGCATCGCTCGCGAGTTGATACTGGCCGAGGGAGACACGCACACGGTCGGTCCAGCCAATTTCTATCGCACATCGCCAGGTCCGCGCGAACAAGCGGAGTTTGTAAGCGAATTGTTTATGGCCAGTCGACTGCGGTGTGCCAACTGTCACAATCATCCTCTGGATCGTTGGACTCAGGATGACTACCATGGTCTGGCCGCGATTTTCGCCAAAGTCGACGCTGGTCCAATTGTGCGATTGAGGGCTAGGGGAGAAGTCATTCACCCTCAAACGCTCCAGCCAGCCCTTCCCCGCATACCTGGGGAACGTTTCTTGACCGAATCACTGTCCAAGGACTCTGAGACTGAGATGGTTGACGATGATCGGCAACAGTTAGCGGCCTGGTTGACCAGTCGCGACAATCCGTACTTCGCCAAGGCTATGGTCAATCGCTTGTGGCACAAGCTACTCGGGCGTGGGTTGGTTGAACCCGTTGATGACTTTCGCGCTACCAACCCAGCCACTCACCCAGAACTTCTCGACAAGCTAGCGGAGGATTTTGTGGCGAGTGGTTATGACTTGAGACGTACGCTAAAACTGATCGTGAGCAGCGATACGTACGCGCGCAGCTCGACCACACTCCCTGAGAATCGCGAGGATGATCGTTTTTACTCGCACGCGTTTCGAATTCGCCTGGAGCCAGAAGTATTGGCGGACGCGATCTCGGATGTGTTGGGAGTGTCGGAAACCTACGGCGAACTACCACTGGGGACGCGAGCGGTGGCGCTGATCCATCCGGCCACTGAGTCAATATCGCTGGATGTTCTCGGTCGTTGCGGACGGGAAGAGTCGTGCGAAAATTCGGCTGGTTCCACTGGTGGCCTGACGCAAAAACTACATTTGTTCAACGGCCCTTTGTTGAACTCGCGGTTGTCGTCGCCGGGAAGTCGAATCGACAATCTACTCAAGGCCTCAATCGAACCCGTAGCGATCGTCAACGAGTTCTATCAAGTTGCCTTGGGACGCCGACCAAATGAATCGGAACAGCAGTTTTGGCGCGCGGAGTTCGCGGATTTGCCCCATATTTCCCAATCGTCAGACACAGAAAAATATCGAGCAGTGCTCGAGGATTTTGCTTGGTCGTTGTTAACTTGCGACGGGTTCGTAACCAACCACTAAGTAGGGCACTCATGTCGAGTGTGAGTCCCCTACTCAACTTCAAAACGATAGCCCGCACCGTGGACCGTTTGAATGAGTTGGGGTTGCTTGGGATCGACTTCGATCCGCTTGCGAAGCTGTGAAATGTGTTGGTCTAGTGTGCGACTGTTGGGGAGGTAGTCTTGCCCCCAAGCGAAGTTCATCAGCGTGTTGCGGTCGATGACCTTGCCCGCCGAGCGAAACAACAGAACCAGAATCTTCACCTCGCGCAAACTTAAATCAAACTGTTGATCGCCACGCCTTGCGCGCAACTCGGTGGGGTTGACCACCAGGTCACCCATATTGAATTCCACGGCAGGGAGCTTTCCATCATCAGTAGTCATCTGCTCGCGAAGACAACGCCGCGCGACGGCGCGTACGCGAGCAATCACTTCCTTGATCCCAAATGGCTTCACGATATAGTCGTCGGCGCCAATTTCTAGTCCGACAACTTTGTCGATCTCCTCTCCCTTGGCGGTGATAAAGACAACAGGCACGCGAGGATTGGCAGAACGGATCTTGCGACACACGTCATAGCCACTCATGCCGGGCATCATGACATCCAGACAGACGAAATCAGGAGCGTGTCGGCAGAATAACTCCCAGGCTTGGATACCATCTGCTGCCGAGAGTGTCTCAAACCCTTCGTCGCGCAGCACATCGCATAGTCCTCCCCGCGTCAATGGATCATCCTCGGCTACTAAGACCTGCATATGCATGCGATTGCTTTTTTCGATAGATGCTAGCATACTGAGGATTCCAATCGACACCGAAAATGAGCGCCGTTTGGTGCGGGTACAATCTCGCACTTGCCACCATGTTCTTGAGCTAGTCGACGGACAATGGCCAGTCCGATCCCCGTCCCGCTGGGATCCTCCAAACGATCACACAACCTCACGAATGGTTCGAACACTCGTTCCGCTTGATGTGCGGGGACACCAGGCCCATGATCTTGGACGTCGATCGTAACATCTTTCTCGTTGGACTGTGTGCTGATACGCAGGTACTTGCCGACAGCCGCGTATTTCTCCGCGTTGCCAATTAGATTTACCAGGATCTGTTCCACTGCATCGGTATCGAGCAGTCGTTGTTCGGGAGTTTGCAGTTGTAGTTCGACGCTAAAGCCTGCGTGTTGCAAGCGGGGTCGAAACGTGACCAAGACCTCCTCGACCAGTTCATCGAGCACGGCTGGCGTCAAACGCGGTGCACCGCGATCATCGGGACGGGCAAATTGCAATACGTTACTTATGAGCCGACTGAGCCGCTGGCTTTCCCCTTGAATCACCGCCACCCGTTCAAGTGTCTCAGGTTCGGTCTCATTATTCTCAAGCGATTGTGCCAACAGATCTGCGTACATGCGAATGTTCGTCAGTGGAGTACGTAATTCATGCGAGACTTGATTCACAAACGATACGCGACTGGCCGCTAACCGCAATTGTCGATGCATGTTGACCGTCACCAAGGCCCCCACCAACACTAATACTGTGGCGAGCGCGACGACCGCGAGTACCAATGGCATTAGTAGGCTGTCGCCAGCTAATTGCTGTCGCTGGGCAGGGGTGGTGAAGACTCGTAGACGCCAGCCCTCGAGTGGTTCATCTAGCGCGAGCAGAGCGGTAGGGGACTGCGACTGCAGTGCTTCCCAATCAGCACCCGTCGCGGTTCCCCATTGATAAATCACATGCCCCTCGACATCTACCAACTGCGTCAGGCCGCCGACAAACTCTGGGGATGGTAATTTACTCAAACCACCACGACTGGGATCAGTCGAATCAGGCAACCTCGCCACCACATCTGACATCCACCGCGCTCGTGGGAGCACGATCAGTGTCCGCCACTCAGACCCCTGTGCCCACCAAAAGCCTAGCACGATCCCGCGGCGATGATACCACGTGCTCCAGCCGAAATTGGTAGCCGGTTGGTTTGGCTGTTCACGCAACAGTTGCAAGGCTTCATCCACCAACGACTTGCGATCTGTGGTCAAACGACTATCGCGAGGAAAGTGCAATTGCCGATCGGCGTTGATCACCACCACTTCGTCCACCAACGGTAAGCGAGTCAATTGAACACAGGCTTGCAAGTCGCTGGGATCGAACTGTCCCAATTCGCGTTGCAGTGACACTGAGTAACTCTGCAAAACTTCGCTGACCGAGCGTCGAAAAGGTTGCATTTGTAGTTTTAGGATTTCTTCAACACGTTGTTCGGCGATTTGTGTTCTTTGCGCATTCCAGAAATAAGCGAGTGCGGCGATGACCAAGATCGCTGACACCAGTGCCATCCACAATGCAAGCAGGTAGCGACTCATAACTTTCCTCTCAATACCAGCTCGACACGCCAGCGAGTGGGTCGCCGGCTTGGTGAACTATTTTTTTCAAAAATCGCAATCGCCTAAATTAGAGATAATGCGTAGAATGCCACGTCGCTCGATTTTAGGAACAGCCAGTCGGAGGCGTATTGGGCCGCACATCAATGTCTGCGGCTGGCTATCGCAGGGGTTTTGCCCCCATCACGAAGGAGTGGATTGCATGATTCTCAAGCTCGGTATCTCTCAAATTATATCGGCTCATTTGCGCCTGACAGCAATGCTAGCTTTAGCGCTAGCGCTGTCAACTGTGCCAGCCCTGGCGCAGGAGGCTACGAGCACTAGCGCTTCGGTGGAGCAATTGACGGCGATGCTGCAGGCCATCGACCCGTATCGTCCGCAGGGGGTTACGACTGAGACAGTCCAAGTTTTTGGATCGACCAGCATGGATGCCCTGGCACATGGCTGGGCGACTGGTTTTAAGCAGTTTCATCCACAAGCGAAAGTAGAGATAGCGGCAGCCGGTTCGGATCAATTTTCTACTTTGTTCAAGGATAATCCGGCTGGTGTGGCGATGATTTCGCGCCCCGTCACTCGTCAAGACTTAGACGAGCTGCGCAAACAAGGACTAAAGAATCCGGTGGCGTTCATGGTTGCCCGCGAAGCATTGAGTGTCTACGTTCACAAGTCCAATCCGGTAAGCTCAATTTCTGGCGAACAACTGCGTGACGTATTTACGACGGATGTGCATCCCGGTGAAATGAAGTGGGGCGCGTTGGGGGCAACAGACGCGTGGAGCGCTCAGCCGGTTCATGTCATTTCGCGAAGTGAGAATAGCGGTACGCAACGCTTCCTCAGTGACTTTATGTTTAGCGGGGCCACGTTGCGAACGGGTCAATCGGTACACGCCTCCAACGCGGAAGTGTTGCTGGCTCTCAGTCGTGATCCGCAGGCAATTGCCCTGTGCGGTTTTCGCAGCGCGAGTAACTCAGTCAAGGCGTTGCAGTTGACCAGCGGTGCCAGCATCATCCCCTGCGACGACCACGCAGTACTCAGTGGACAATACCCGTTGACGCGCCCCATGTCTTTGGTCATCGATCTGGGACAGAAGAGTAAACAAGCGTTGGCTAGTCAGGAATTGGTCCGATACGCACTCTGCCAAGCTGGTCAGACACAAGCCATCTTGGTTGGCTTCTTCCCCGTCGATTTACCTTTACTCCGCGCTGGAATGGAAACACTCGGTGCGAGCACAGTGCGTTAGCACTTGCCCAAAAGTTCGTCTCTTCATCGCCACCACAGGATGTACCGCCATGTCGTTTTGCAACACAAACTCAGCAACCTACTTAGTACCCCATGCTCTAAACTGTTTCCTACTAGCTTCCATATTGGCCGCGCCTGCCGTCAGTCAAACGCGCTGGGATACCAATACCACCGACCGTGATCGCAGTCTGAGCCTAGCCACACCTGGTTCGAATTGGCAAGGTGGCGACTGGCTGGGGACGCAGAATCAACAACCCAAACGTTGGCGACTGGGGGTTACCGGTGACAACAGGCCGACCGGTGTGCTCGTTCGTCAAGTGAGTACAGGCTCTTCAGCGGCACTCGCGCGGATCGAACCGGGTGACTTAATTGTCAACGTCGGAGGATTCCAAGTTGGCTTGGTTGAAGGTCGCCTTTACGATTTGTCCGAGGAGATCAATCGACGCGCGGACAACAGCGGCGGCGTCACTTTGATTGTGCAAGATCACACCAGCGGTCAATTGGCCTCGGTGCCGATTCGATTGGACAGTCCTGACACGCGACTAACGGGTGGCCTGAGCTATCGCGAGCGCAGTCCACTCCCCAGTGATGCGATTGTGACGGTGCAAATCGAGAATGTAACGCGCCCTTTCTATAGTGTCCGCAATGGCACGACTCAATTCCGCCCCGTGGCAGGCTCAAACATTCCGTTTGAAGTGGCCTATGACGCCACCTACATCAATCTACAGGACACTTATCAAGTCCGCGCTAGCGTCACTTCAGGTGGCCGGACGATCTTGGAAACGCCGCAACCCCAACGTGTCATCACCGGCGGTGCACCCAATCAGGCGCAGTTAGTGTTGGTCCCCGTTCCCGGTCTAGGAAATACTGGCCAAGGTGCCGGTAGCGTGGTTACTGCTGGTTACCCGAACTACAACGCTATCGATGATCGCTTAACTTTGTTGTACCGCAAGTATCTTAATCGTGAGCCGTGGCCAGCCGAATTGGCCGCCCTGCGGTTGACTCCAGGAATTGAGAGTCGTTTAGAAACATTGCCGTTGGATATCATGGCAGGACAGGAATATTTTGACGCAGCAGGAAATAACAACGCAGTGTGGTTGGAACGCGTCTTTGCTCAAATTGTCAAGCGTCCCCCCAGTCAATCCGAAATGCAACAGTGGATCCAGCGCTACGCCGACTTAGGGAATTCACGCACCGATCTACTACGGCAACTTTATTCTGTCGTACAGCGCTGAGGCAAAATCAAAAGTACAGCTCGACGCGCCAGCGAGTGGGTTACCAGTGAAATATCAGCTCGACGCGCCAGCGAGTGGGTCCCTGGTATTGTGAATGGTCGATAGCCGATCACCTCAAAACGCATTGGCCCACTCGCTACTCCCCATAACCTCAAGTTCTGTCCGTTCTGAAAATCCTCGTTCCCAGGCAGAGCCTGGGAACCAAAATGTCTAGGGACTCTAGGCCGGATGGAACTTAAGGTTTTTAGCACTAACGCGTCGAGTTGCTATTGAAACGCAAGAGCCAATCTATCTTTTGGCCGTACATTTTTTAGTCGGTGCGTTTTCGCCATGCAACTAGGGAGCAGTGGTCTGCAGGTCGGGCAAGAAAGCCTGACGTACATGAGCAGCTCTAGCTGGCCCCATCAACTTTTCGACTGCGATAGAACCGAGCGAGTCGCTCTGGTGGTACACCGAGATGATAGCCGATGAGCATGCATTGATTCATCAGCGTCGTACGAATAAAACCGCCCCCTTCCCAGCGTCGCGCGGAAGTGCGCACCACCTGGCGAGACATGGCAATTCGACCAGCGCGACGCAATCGACGAATAAATTCATAGTCCTCCATGATTGGTTGATCGCAAAAACCACCTAGCTGCTCGAAGATGTCGCGTCGCACGAAGAGGGCTTGGTCACCATAGGGGAGGCGACCGTAGTCCGATCGCCAACGGACGCCCCACTCCACCCACCGCGCTAGTGGATGCACGGAGTCAAGTTGCAACCGAAAAGCTCCCCCCACGTTCTTGGAGTCTTTTAATGCATGAGCGATGTCGGATGCGTAAGCAGTCGGTAGTTGCGTATCCGCATGAAGAAACAACAGAGTACTGGCACGCAGCAAGCTGGCACCGATGTTCAACCGCAGGCCACGCCTCTCTGTCGAGACGATAAACTGCACGCGCTTCTCCGCCGCAACTTGTAATGACTGCTGGAACCTCCCTGAGGCCATGACGATCACCTCACTGGCAGATGCATGCTGCGCCGAATCGACAGTGGCGGCCAGCGCGGGCTCTTCATTGTTGACTGGGATGATCACACTCACGCTCGGCACCGGTGCGGGATCATCGGCCAGCGCAGTATGCCAAACTCCCAGATCCTCTGGATTGTCAACATCGGCCAATGTCGGCAACAAACTGCACGTCGCGCCAGACTGCGCGATACTCGCCACTGTTTGTTTGAGTACCTGCGGCGTCCCCCAATCGATGCCGTAAAATATCGCGTCAGAGAGTTTAGGTACTGAACTGAGGTTCAAGCCGAGCAACACGTAGCCACCATCGACGGCGGGTGCCACGCACACGTCGTGGCTGACCAAACGCGCGAAGGCTGATTCGACAAATGCAGCTGACAATTGCGGGCAATCGGTCCCGACGACGACAGTCCGCGTTGGAGCAACCGTGCGCGATCGCGCAAATGCGGCAATCAGTTTGGTACCCAGATCGCCGGTGACTTGCGGAATATAGTCCAAGTCATTCCCGAAGGTCTCGGACATTTGCAACTGCGTTCCACCGCTGAAATGGACCTCGATTGCAATGGAGGTTGTTCTGGCAAGCTGCCGAGACCAAGCCAGAGTCCGATGCGTCATCTGCGCGTGCAACTCAGTCGCGGCACTCATCCCAAGTTTTGGAATGAGCCGCGTTTTGCATTTCCCAGGTTCGGGCATGCGTGCGAAGACCAGCAAAACATCCTTCACGCTAGCGTCCTGTGTTCGCGCTAGGACCGATCATTAATGAACACGAGATAGGCAATCGCCCTCATGCATTGCAATCCATAGGATCGCGATCTTTAATAACAGTCGCAGCTAGATCGGCATTGTTAATAGTTGTCATTGGTCTTCATCGTAGCACAAGTTTGCGGGAGCGAGAGTCACTCACGGCGGGCATGCCCAACTGGTTTGTTCTATGAGACCTGCAAAGTGAACCGAAACCCATCCAAACCACTGAACGAGCATAGGCGCAAGCCATATCAAGAAAGAGTTAGGAATATACGCTTTAATATTTTGCTATGGGAGCCACGCGTGATATGCATTAAATACTGTGAAACTCACTAAAGGTCTCGCTGAGTTCCTGCCGTTAGAAATAGCATACGGATCGCGTAATGGGGAGCTGTAGCGACACCTGGTTGTCCGTGGTCGATGTCCACTATTTCAATTATGGGAGCCCGCCATGTCCGCTTTGCTAAATCCTGTTCAGCCGATTTTGTTGGAAGACTTTGTCAACAACCTTCTTCAAACAGCTGAGTCATTGCAGATCCGCAATTTGCATTGTCAGACCAGTGGTTCGGAAGTTGTGCTCCGCGGCTGTGTCAGTTCATTCGACGCCAAGCTCCTCGCTCACAACATGGTCAAGTCGGCTTGTGGCATGCGTGACATCACCAACGAAGTTCTAGTGCAGCCGGAAGTTCTCGTTTAGGGTCACAAACAACGAACCTAAGTATAGAGGTGTCAAGATTCTGCGGGGCGAGCTGAATCAGAGCCAGCTTCAGTCGCCGAGTTCGGAAAACGCCGGTCTGCCTGTAATGCTGCTGCAAGCGTCGTAGTTTAATTCACGGACTGCAAATATCTGTCCGTCCGCAAGACCGCGTTTCAAAAACCGCGTTTCAAAAACCGTCTGTCAAAAAAAGACGCCAAGCGCTCAAAATGAGATGCGTGCCCAAACGGTCGCAAGACCAACGCTTGATCACCCTACTAGCCCAAGTGTCCAACTTGCAAGTAGCTGCGATCTCCAGACCGCAGGTAGTCTACGTTCTGGCGAACGTAGCTACGACAGTAATTTTCGGCACGCTGCTTAGCCGTCGGTGAGCGCGTCTGCGGTTGTTTTCTTGAACTTGTTGAGCTTCATCCCAGCAGATATGGGTTGCGAACGGGGCAGGAAGGCATGGCTTGAAACTAGAGTTACTAAGTGCCCTGACTGCACGCACTCGCCGCGCTGATTGACAAGTTTTCGAAACCAAACTACTTCACCACTGCGTCGACCGCGGGGGGATATCTGTTCAACTTGAGTAACGGCGTGGACTGTATCACCAACGTAGACGGGGCGCTGAAATTGCCAGTCGCCAATTTTCACTAAGGCAAGTGTACGGACTCGTGGCGAAGTGCTGCTGAGTCCTGCCAGTAGGGATAAACCAAGCAAACCGTGCGCGATCGGTTTTCCATATGGGGTCTGCCGCGCATATTCATGATCGACGTGCAACGGATCGTAATCGCCTGTCATGCCTGCGAAAGATACGATATCCGTTTCGGTGATGGTCCGCGCTGGACTGGTCCAAGACGCACCGATCGCAAGATCTTCCAAGTATAGGCATTCAGACATGCAGAACTCCAACGTGGGGTTTGAACGACAAAGTCTGTCGCTTGAGATAAGTCGAGCTCCAAGTCGCACTTCTAGACGCCGCAGCAGGATAGCGGTTAAATGGTCAAACCTCAACCAACCGCCTGCTTATTTTCGGCGTTAAAGTACGATTAACGATAGAAAAATTAGCGCATTCCGCCAAGCTTACCAAAATTTCCGCAAAAATTGGCGTGTCGATCGTGCTTGCAACTCGTTGATTGCATCTCGTCCCTATCCCCGCCCTCTGGAAATCCGCCAGCCATGATTGTTTCCCGCATTGAGGGTGGCCTGGGAAACCAGATGTTCCAGTATGCCTATGGCTTCTATCTGGCTCGCCAGCGGCAATGTAAGCATTGGCTGGATGTCAGTACCTACTGTTCTGGCCCAGCCCACGGATATTTGCTCGACCAATTTCAGATCGCCTCTACCCCTGCCGTGGAGAGTATCGAGAGAAAATTTCCGTTGCGGTATCGACAGCCAGACGCAGTTCAGGGGAGGGTCGGCCTCAGCTTGCGGCTACGTGAACTACTATCGCCGGGCAGCCTCAAACGTCACAAGGAAACCCCCTTTGGCTTCCATCAGCGTCACTTGCACGTACCCAGCCAGCGATACTTGGTCGGCTATTGGCAGAGCGAACGATTCTTTCCCGGAATGCGCGCAGAACTGCTGCGGCACTTCACGTTGCGCGAACAGCTTAGCGAGGCGAGCCGCCATGTTTTGACGCGGATCGAATCGACCAACAGCTTGGCGGTGCATGTCCGACGTGGCGATTACGTCAAGAGTTCCGCCGCCGCCAAGATCTATTGTCACCTTGATCAGGAATACTATCGCACCGCCATCGATGACTGGGGACGGACTTGCGCGCAGTCTTCGCAGCCCTCCGAGGTGTTCGTGTTCTCAAACGATATCCCATGGTGTCGTCAACAGTTTTCGCTCCGCTCGCCCACGACTTTCGTTGAGCACAACACGCCTGCCACAGCCCACGAAGATTTGGTACTGATGAGCCGAGCCCAAGCCTGCATCATTGCCAATAGCACGTTCAGTTGGTGGGGAGCCTGGTTGAACGAGCGCCCCGGAAACGTCGTCTATGCTCCCAGCAAGTGGTTCCAGCCCGCAACGCTGGATGGGGCAAACTTGCTCCCCGAACACTGGAAACGCATTTAACTTAGCATCGTTCGGGAAATAACTTTCGTAGCTACGTTCGCCAGAACGTCGACACTCTGGAAACAGATTTAACTTAGCATCGTTCGGGAAATAACTTTCGTAGCTACGTTCGCCAGAACGTCGACACTCTGCGGTCTAGCCCTCGTAGCTACGTTAAAGTCGCGACAGTTATCTCCCGCACGATGTTAAAAGGATACTGATTGATGATTGATGAACAAGGATTGATGATTGTTGAAGTTTTTTGAATGCCGAGGAAGCCAGGACTAAGGTGCCTTTGACCTTAAGGACCGATGGGTGAATTTCGCTGTGCGTGTTTTTAGGTGTCGTGGAGTCTTAGCCAGAATCCAAAGTGGCAGGTCATGTTGCTTCTCAATTAGTTCGCTGCGGAACCTCGCCTGCGGCAAATTATGGGGAAGCACCAAGCCATGACCGACTTCAACAATCATCAATCCTTGTTCGGCAATCATCAATCAAATCTCTATCGGCTAAGCAGCGTGCAAAAATTGCTACGACAGTTGCGTGCCCCATCGCGACTGGTTGTGATAGAATATAGAACTCGGCCTCAATCGATGAATGGATGTAGGTCTCTCAAAGTTCGCCTACGTTTCCAGTTCTGTTATGAAAGACCACTTGAGATGCGTTTGAATTTTCTCCTGGGACTCGGACTGGTGTTGAGCCAACTGGTTGGCCCAGCATGGTCCCAAACGACAGCCAAAGAGAAGCCAAACATCTTGTTTCTCTTGGCTGACGATCAGTGTTTCGACACGATTGCCGAATTGGGCAATACGGAGGTGATTACTCCCAACCTCGATCGCTTGGCTCGCCGAGGAACTTCATTTGGCAACGCGTACAATATGGGAGGCTGGAACGGCGCAATCTGTGTGGCCAGCCGTGCGATGTTTAATACGGGACGATTCGTGTGGCACGCCCATGCAGCCGATGAATCATTGAAGGCCGAAGCCGAAGCGAGTCGTCTGTTGCCGCTAATGCTGCGCAAGGCAGGCTATGAGACGTTTGTCACGGGGAAGTGGCATGTGAAAATTGATGCTGATGAAATTTATGATCACGTGACCCATATCCGTCCGGGAATGCCCAACACGGTCGAAGCTAGTTATCAACGTCCCAACGACAAAGGGGACTGGACTCCCTGGGACACTTCGCTGGGTGGCTTCTGGGAAGGGGGCAAACATTGGAGCGAAGTGGTGGCCGATGATGCCAAAATGTTCTTGGAGATTTCTTCAAAAATCAAGCGTCCATTCTTCATGTACTTGGCCTTCAACGCGCCCCACGATCCCCGACAAGCTCCCCAGGAATTCGTCGACAAGTACGAGCGAAGTAAATTAAAGATTCCAGCCAACTTCCTGCCAGAGCATCCTTACATGGAAGCGATGGGGGCGGGCAAGTCGCTGCGGGATGAAAAGCTGGCCCCCTGGCCACGCACTCCCGAAGCGGTGCAGTTACATCGCCAGGAGTACTATGCGCTCATCACGCATTTGGACGTGCAGATTGGAAAAATCCTCGACGAATTGGAACGCACGGGGCAAGCTGACAACACGTACATTGTCATGACCGCCGACCACGGACTGGCTTGTGGCCAACACGGTCTACTCGGCAAACAGAATATGTACGAACACAGTCTCAAGGCACCGCTGTTGGTCGCCGGTCCGGGAATCCCGGCTGGGAAGCGCATCGACACTCCCGTCTACATTCAAGACTTCGTCCCCACGGCATTGGAGTGGGCCCAGATGAGAAAACCCGAGCATGTCGAATTCAAAAGTTTACTACCGCTCATCCAAGGCGCACGCGACGAGCAATACGAGCTGATCTACGGAGCCTATGAGCAGAACAAACAACGAATGGTACGACGGGGCAACATGAAGCTCATCCACTATCCGACTGCTAACAAATACGAGATGTACAATTTGGACCGCGACCCGCAAGAGTTGAACGACCTGAGCCAATCTGCGGAGCACGCTGAACAATTGAGCGCGTTGCAAGCTGACTTGCAAACGATCATGCGTTCCATGGACGATCCCATATTGGCCGCCGCTGATTCTTCGCCCGAAAAATCCACTGAGAAATGATCTTGAGCAGACTCTACAGCTACGCTGCCGTCCATTTTTTTTCGGTGTGTGTTTTATCAGTTTGTCTGCTAAACACTACGTGCCGATCCACATCTGCACAGGAGGCCGAGCCCACTGCCAAGACTGCCGCACCAGCGGAACTATGGTTCGGAACGCTCGACGTGGAACAGCGGCGTTTTCGTTTTGCGGTAGAGCTCAAGCCATCGGACAATGGTGACTGGACTGGGCGTTTGCGCAGTTTGGATGAAGGGGGAGCCAGCTTTCAACTCGAAGGTATCTCCCGCGACGCAGAACAATTGGGATTTGAAATCAAATCGACCGGCGCTAAATACTCCGCCAAGTTAGACCCATCTGCTAGCCAAGCATCAGGGAGATGGCACCAACATAGCAACGACATTGAACTGATTCTGGAAAAAGTGGACAGTGTCCCTGCATTGAAGTTCAAAACGCTGTGGACGGGGAAGATCAATGCCATTATTCAGAATCTCGACATCGCTATTTTTGAATTGGACAACGGCGAAGTGCTACTCGACAGCGTCAGTCAAAAGGCCAGTGGCTTTGTCGGTCGATTAACTCGTGATGGACAGCATGTTCTGATTTCTCTCCCTGCACTAGACGCTCAGTTCAACGGAACTGAAGACGGGGTAGCTCAGACCCTGACCGGCAAGTGGAAGCAGGGATTGGTTAGTCTTGATTTGGTGCTAGTCAAATCCGAAAGTCACCAGCCCGTACCGTTACGGCGACCGCAGACTCCCCAGCCACCATTCCCCTATCAAGTGCGCGAGGTCGAGTTCAGAAACGAAAAGGCTAATCTCAAATTCGCAGGAACGCTCACCGTGCCGCGCGAGGCCGAGCGCGTTCCGGCTGTGGTGCTGATCAGCGGCTCGGGTCCACAAGATCGGGATGAAACCATAGCCGAGCATCGGCCTTTTGCAGTACTAGCTGATCATTTGACGCGAGCTGGAGTGGCGGTGCTCCGTTTCGATGATCGTGGCGTGGGTGGATCGGAAGGGGATTTTTCTGAGGCCACTACACTTGATTTCGCTAGCGATGTCCAGGCCGCAGTCGATTTTCTGCGTGGACAATCTGAGATCGATGCTCACCGCATCGCGTTGTGCGGTCACAGTGAAGGTGGACTCGTCGCGCCACTCGTAGCAGTCGACGATCCACAGCTCGCCTGTATCGTGCTCATGGCCGGTAGTGGCGTCAATGGCGCTGCGATCTTGGCCAGCCAAACGCGGTTGATTTTGGAGCAGGCTGACACTCCGCCTGAATTACTTCAGCGACAAGTTGCGATGCAAAAGGCGATCATTGAAGTTGCCATGCAATCTCCTCTCCCCACTATTGAAGAGTACAAGTCCGAGTTGGAAAAAAAGCTGAATGCCCAACTGAGTGAACTTGAGGGGACCGCGCGCGATCAATTCGTAGAGGGGGTCTCGGCTCAGTTCCTCTCTCCATGGTTTCAGTTTTTTCTGAAACACGAACCTGCAGAAGTTTTGACGCGCGTGCGCTGTCCGGTCCTAGTCATCTGCGGCGAGAAGGATCTCCAGGTCGATCCCCAATTGAATTTGCCTGCCATCGAGGGGGCGTTGGTGAAAGGTGGCAACGCCGACTTTAAAATTCAAGTCCTGCCGAGCCTCAATCATCTATTTCAAACGAGTACCACGGGTGCCATCAGCGAATACGGCGAGATCGAAGAGACGATAGCACCGATCGCCTTGGACGCGATAACACATTGGTTAGTAGAGCGACTAAAATGAACGATCAGCTCGACGCGCCAGCGAGTGGGTCGGCTGGTTCGTGCGGTTTTGACAATGGCTGGGTGCAATCTCCAGGGACCCACTCGCTGGCGAGTCGAGTTGAAATTGGAAACGCACGGTAACGAGCCAGCAATTGAGAGAATTATTAGTGCCCATAGAACTAGCTCCCACAACTGTAGAATCCGGCCCACCGTTTGATACGTATCGTTTCACAGTCTCGGAGTATCGGCGATTGACTGAAACTGGGATACTTTCTTCAACGCAACGATTGGAACTATTGGAAGGTTGGATCGTCCCGAAAATGAACCACGATCCGCCGCACAGCGTCACTGTTAAGCTGGTCGAGTCCCAATTGCAAAGTTACTTGGCGGAAAGTTGGTTTACGCGGACACAAGATGCCGTGACGGCTGGCAATAGTGAACCGGAACCAGACATCGCGATTGTGCGAGGGACCATCCGTGATTTCACTTCAAGGCATCCCGCTGGTCGAGATACGGCTCTGATCGTTGAGGTCGCAGACACGTCGCTACGTAAGGACCGTTATAAATGCAGAGTTTACGCTGCCGCCGAGTTTCCGGTCTACTGGATCGTCAACCTAGCGGACCGCTGTGTGGAGGTCTACTCTCTACCAAGTGGAGCCTGTGAGGATCCCGCCTATCGCCAACAGCAACCATTCGGCTTGGGCGAGCACATCCCTGTGGTGCTGGACGGAGAAGTTGTTGGACATGTACTAGTCGATGAGTTGCTGGCTTAATTTCGGTGGTTAACCACCACCTGTCAGCGGTAGCCACCGTCAATTGATGGCTTTGCCCTGACAGCGTTTTTAGACTATAATCAAAGTTAGAGGTTCCGATCGGTGAAGCGTCGGGCCACTATGAATGCGCAATTTGCTCTCAATCATCCCGCCCTAATTCCTGCTGAATCCCACCTCCTACCAGCCCCATTATCGTGTCACCTGTTGCGACATGGGGCTGGTATCCACCGCACATCGTTTTACTCTGTCAAACGAGCACGTGTCTATGAACGCATCATTTCAATTACGCGCGGCGCGAATGTCGTTTCTGCTCACCGCGTTAGCCGCTGTCCCACTAGGTGCTCAAGAGACGGTTGTGCAACCGACCTCAGAAAGCAGTCCTGTATCTGCCGGTTCGAGTCTAGGGGAGGTGTCGTTTTCCTTCGACCGAACGCCATGGCGCGATGTCATTAAATGGATCGCTACTGAGAGTGGACTGGCACTGCATTTCGAAGATCTCCCCCCCGGAAGTTTTTCCTACAGCGACGCGCAGCGCTACACCATCGACACTGCCCTGGATCGACTTAATCTGTTCCTGCTGCCGCAAGGCTTTACGCTGGTCAAGAGTGGTCAACTTTTGTCGCTGATCAATTTGGCCGATCCGCGCAGCCTACAACAGCTCGACGCATTGGCCACGCGGGTAGTGCCTAGTGAATTGGACCAACGCAACGAGCATGAGGTGGTCAAGTGTCTGTTCCCGCTCGGTGAACTGTCGGTCAAGGATGCGTTGGAAGAATTGCAACCACTCAAACTGATGACGACGCCAGCGGCATTCCAGCGGACCAATCAGTTGCTGGTGACGGACACAGTGGCCAAACAAAAAAGCATTCACGCGATCCTATCCGCTTTCCAGCCACAAGGTTTGGGAAATGGAAACGCAATGAAAAGCTTCACGCTGCAACATGTTACGGCCGAGGATATTTTGTTGGTCGCGCGGCCACACTTGGGGCTCGCTACCGGGGAGATGATTGGAATCGACGTGAGCTTATCGGCTGACCCACGCGGCTCGCACATTTTCGTGAGTGGCGCGGAAGATCGTGTGAAACTTATCGAGGCCCTAGTGCAGGCGCTCGATCAGCCCCGTGGTCAAATCTCCACGGCCGACGGCGTGACTGAGTTACGCAGTCACTTGGTCGCCGGTGGGAACGTGGAAATGGTGTACAACGTCCTGCAAACGTTGCTGGCTGGTAAGTCGCTACGACTCTCGATGGATCCTAGGGCGAGCAGTATCGTGGCTCTGGCCACTCCTGACGTGCATAATGAAATCGAGCAGACGGTCTTGCAGCTGCAGGCCTCCGAGGCTGATTTCGAGGTTATCCAACTCAATACTGTCGACCCCTATTTCGCGATCACGCTGCTTGAAGAAATGTTGCAGCTCGACCAATTGCCGAAGAGCAAAAGTGATCCGCCACTCGCTTTGCCAAAGATCGATGCTGATCCAGGGAACATGCGTCTCTTCGTGCGTGGCAAGCGGCATGAAATCGATCAGATAAAAAAGATCGTGGCAGGACTTGATACGGCCAGTGGTCAGTCGGCCACTGATCTGCGAGTTCTTCCTCTCCGCGGTAAACTAGCGGAACAAATGTTAGAAACGGCTGCCAAGTTTTGGCGCAAGGAGAATCCGATACTCTTATTTCCTTCCTCGGAAAGCGATACCGGAGAGGAGTCGCGTGAGCGTGTAGTTGGCGCGCACCTTCCTGGTGAGTGGGCCGAGAGTTCAGCCAGATTTATTACCGTCTCGGACCAACATCGCGCTGGTGGTGCGGCTCGCTACCTGACCGATAATGTGCACAGCCAAGCTCCGATGATCCGTTGCCAACTCACTCCACGCGGATTGTTGCTTCAGTCAGAAGATACACTCGCGCTAGACGAATTCGAACGTCACTTGCGGACCATCACCGGCCCCACAGAGAGTATTCCGTCGCCCCCAATAGTGTTCTACCTGCAGTACACCAAGCCCGATGATGCGTTGCGGATGTTGGCCGAGCTGCTCGACGGCGGTCTCTCAGCCAAGGAAGCTGAAGCGGGGACACTGGTGAATGGTTACGTCTCATCATCGGGTTCGTACGTGGGGAGTATCCTCGCCACCCGCGACGGGACGACCACCATAATGGCTGGTACGATTACCGTCGTGGCTGATACGCGGCTGAATCGCTTGATCGCCCAAGGGACCCATAGCGACATTGCGCGCATCGAAGACTACTTGAGCATTATTGACAAGGACACAAGCATCGCGGAGGTAAGGACCTACGGTCGCGCGCATGTAATTGAACTGCATTACACCCGCGCCAGCGAAGTGGCGGAGTCGATTCGGGCTGCCTTCGCGGGAAGAGTCGCAGCGACGGCCCCCTCAGCGGCGGCTGGCAGTGGCAACCCGGCGGCCCAAGGCTCAGCCGAGGATCGAGGGACTAAGGAACGTGACGAGACTCCGTCAAACGATGATAAGAAGTCAACCCCAAAGAAATCGAGTGCCGGACAGCCGTCGCGCAGCTTAGAGCCGACCATGACCGTAGCCATTCACGAAGCGAGCAATTCACTAATCGTTACCGCTCCCGATCAGCTCGTCGCGGAGGTACAACAGTTGGTTGATATCATCGATTCACGCAGCGAGCAGACGGTCGAGATACTGGCACCCAGCAATGCGGCGGTGCTGCAATCGATCTTACAACCGGGTGGCTCGCGTGATCGCAGCAATCGTAGTTCTAGTAGCGGCAATAGTAGTTCCCGCACTAGCTCCAGTTCCGGCTCTTCTTCCAGTTCCCAGTTTTGGGATATGCTCAAGGGGCGTTCAGCACGATGAACTCTGGCTGTGGTTTGACACAAGTTAAGAGGCTATGCCTGAGTTGGCTGGCGTTGAGTTTCACACTGGCGATCTTCACTGTTCCCAGGCATGCAATGGGGCAAGCCGGTTTACGTGAAGCGTTGGAGCGGCTCGATCGCGATGGGGATGGTGAAGTCGAGCCCGAGGAGATCACACCTCAAGCCCGCCCATATTTGGAACGCATCGCTCAAGGAAAAAGATTGTCGCTGGATAGAGACAATGACATCGAAGATCTACAGGAGTCAGCGAGGATTTATCACGCAACTCAAAGCGGGGTGGCTGGCAGAGAGATCCAGCCCGAACGAAAGGGAACCATTCACTCCTTCGGAATCGACGATGATCAATTTTTAGTTCCCGATTTCGGACTGGCTGAAATTAAATATCGCTACACCAATAGTGATTTGGAAGACGCCGATCGCTCCCTCCGCCGCAATGATCAAAACGAAGATGGTTTCATAGATCGCCGCGAGGCCTTGGATGGCCACTGGACTCACGGCGATCCATTCGATGTAGACTTTGACAAAGACGATCGGCTCAGTCGCATGGAGTTGGCACAACGTTACGCGCGTCGTCGCCTAATGTCGGATGATTCGCAAGAATTGATCCAACGCGCGCGGCGAGTTGGGATCGGTATTCGTCCAACCCCTTCCCCCAAACGCGATAGTGACGATTCACAATGGTGGCGTCAGGGTGGTAGCAGTCATTGGTTGACTGCCAGCATGATGAGCCGCTTTGATACCAACCGCAACGGACGTTTGGAGAATTCCGAATACCAAGATTTGGGCTTCCCCGCGTCACGCGTCGATATCGATCGCGATGGCGAACTCTCGCGAGAGGAATTGCACAACTATTTGTCGCAAGTACAAGCTGAAGCGGGGGACGAGTCGGAAGGGGTTCCGGGGTGGTTCTACGAACTCGATGTCGATCGTGATGGACAAGTGGCGATGGCAGAATTCAGTGAGGAATGGACAGAGCCGAAGAGTCGCGAATTCGCTATGCTCGATCTCAATTCTGATGGCCTGCTAACGGCCAGCGAGGTGGCGCGTTCCAAAGCCATGGTCGGTGGCAGCTATAACAATCAATCCGCCGAACCGATTCCTCCGCACAAAACGATCATTTCCGAAATCGAAATCAATGACGATGTGTTGATCGGTGACTTGAATGTGCAATTGTCGATCACCCACTCCAACACCAGCTTTCTGGACGGCTATCTAACCAGCCCCAGTGGCGAACGCGTTGAGCTGTTCAGTGAAGTTGGTGGAAGCGGCGATCACTTTGAACATACCATTTTCGACGATCAAGCTCAGACTCCAATCAATAAGGCACAACCACCCTTCCATGGATCTTACCTGACGACTGCATCGGTGAAGCGTCAACCTAGCCTCGGGCAATTCAGTGGACAAAATGCGCGTGGCATCTGGCAATTAGTCGTCCGTGGCACGCGCAGTGATCGGTTTGGCATGTTGCACGATTGGTCGTTGATTATCCAGCCCAAGGATGCGATGCTCGATGCGGCATCCGTTCAGGAGGTTGACGTGCATGAGAAACTGCCTGACGCAAACGTGAATCGTAACACTGAACCATCGCTCCCCAACGCGTTGTCGGGTATTGATAGTCCGCGGAATTCAGAACGCGAACGATCGAGGACTGAGTTTCATGAGCAGTTGAAGCAGAAGAAATTGAGCGAGGAGGAGACCGCTAAATATTTGGAGTGGTTCGATGCGAAACGAAGTGGAACCCCCAAAGAAAACCCCAAGGGGCTGAACAAGGATGAGAAGCGAGAGCGGAAATTGATGGAAAAGGATTATGTGAGCGAGTGACTATCGCGTGAACGTTAAGTTATAAAGGACCCTTCGTTTCCGTTTCACCGCTTCAGGCTAATCTATCCATGGTCATTTCTCAGCTCAGGTCACCGCAGGTTGTTGTTTGCATATTCTTATTGCTTATTGTCAGCGGTAGCGCTCCGAAAATGTTGTCGGCCACTCAGCCGCCCCCCAAACCCAACGTGCTGTTCCTATTGGCCGATGATCTTGGCTGGAGTGATACCACGCTCTACGGGACGACGACTCTCTATCGCACACCGAATATTGAACGTTTAGCGAAACGCGGCATGACGTTCACTCGCGCTTACGCATCGAGTCCACTCTGTTCGCCGACGCGGGCCAGTATTATGACCGGGCTCAGTCCAGCACGAACCGGCATCACCGCGCCCAACTGTCATTCGCCGACCGTCGTATTGGAAGCTGCGGCGGGCGATAAGGGGGGAGCGAGCGCCAAAGCCATTCTGCCAACATCGGTCACGCGTTTAAACACCAGCTATTACACCTTGGCGGAAATGTTTCGCGACAACGGTTATGCCACGGCTCACTTTGGAAAATGGCATTTGGGCCCTGCCCCCTATAGTCCGCTCGAGCATGGCTTTGAATTGGACGTTCCGCATTGGCCTGGCCCTGGACCAGCCGGGAGCTACGTGGCACCTTGGAAATTCCCGGACTTTGATCCTGACACACCCAACCAACACATTGAAGATCGTATGGCCACAGAAGCGGTCGCGTTCATGGAACAACATCGCGACCAACCATTCTTCCTCAATTATTGGATGTTCAGCGTGCATGCTCCGTTTGATGCCAAAGCGGAGTTGATCGAGGACTACCACCAGCGTATCGACGAAAAAGCTCCTCAGCGTAGTCCCACATATGCAGCGATGATTGAGAGCATGGACGATGCGGTGGGGAGTCTGCTGGATACGTTGGACCGACTCAACCTCTCCGAACGGACGATCATCGTCTTTGCATCAGACAATGGGGGCAATATGTACAACGAAGTCGACGGTGGAACAGCTACTAGCAACGCACCGTTGCGTGGTGGCAAGGCGACAATGTACGAAGGAGGTATCCGTGGTCCAGCGGTGGTGGTTTTTCCCGGACTGGTCAAACCTCGCTCGCGCAGTCAGGCCGTCATTCAAAGTTGCGATTATTACCCGACGCTATTGGAACTGTTAAGTATTGATGCACAACCGGAGCAACTCTTCGACGGTATCAGCCTAGTGCCTGCCCTGCGTGGAGAGGAACTCCAGCGCGACGCGATCTTCACCTACTTTCCTCATAATCCTCCAGTCCCAGAATGGATGCCAGGCTCGGTCAGTGTCCATAGCGGTGATTGGAAACTGATTCGAATTTTCCATGGAGGAGAAGAGGGGAAACACCGCTACAAGCTTTTTAATCTGCGCGACGACGTCGGCGAACAGCACGATCTGTCCGCAATTCATCCCGACCATGTCCAACAACTTGACAAATTGATTGACAAGTTTCTGATCGACACGCACGCCGTGCAACCCGCCATCAACCCCAATTTCGACCCTGCCCAATACCATCCCGAGCGCGAGGGACAAGCAAAGCTGAAGGGGAGTGATCCCAAGCCACAGCCAAAACGCGAACGGCCTCCCAAGCCTGCCAAAGGCGTGGAAGGTTGTCGACCATGAGGGGTCACGTCTTGCAATCCTGGAGCTTTTAAGCTGTGTGAGCAGTATGGGTACAAGCCCACCGGTGGTGATCTACGAGAAGTGTCCCATTTGTTTCGCTATCGGGTGCTTCATTTTTTTGCCGCACATTTTTTTGCCGAAAATTACTGGCGGCGGAAAGCGAACAGCCGGCGAATACAACGCCGAGCAGCATCGCCCCGGACAGGAACGGACCGACAAAAAGATGTGCTGCAAAAAGATAATTTGGGGTGATTTGGCTTGTAGGGCATTCCTGCAAACTTGATATCATGAGCCATTCCAACACGTGCCATTTTGTCACAACCCTCTCAAGGTTAGTACTCGCTATGAAACATCGATTTGCAATTTGTCATGCATTAGCTGGCCTGCTGCTCACCGCAGTTGTGTGGATGGTATCTCAGTCCGATTCCAATGCAGCCGATGCGATTGAAGATAAACTTCTGCAATTGTCCTACAACAATCCAGGGTTGGTAGTCGACCTGGGTGTCGGACTGTGGGCTTATCCGATGCCGCTCGATTACGATGGCGATGGCGATATGGACTTGTTGGTCGGTTGCCCAGACAAACCGACCAGTGGGACTTATTACTTCGAAAATCCCACGCAAGATCCTAAAAATAAATTTCCGGTATTTAAGAAAGCGGTACGCCTGGGGGAGGGAGCACATTACATGCTGCTCAGCCACAAGAACGACGAACCGGTGATCGTGCAGGCTGGCAAGGAGTATCGTCGCGATCCGAAATCGAAAAGATTTGACTTCGCGAAGCCCAACACAATTGATTTACCTACCAATCCTAACCAATTCTCAGTTGGGCGAACGCGAGCCAATATGTGGCGCTATGTCGATTTCGAAGGGGACGGCGATCATGATTTGCTGGTTGGTATCGGCGACTGGAGTGAATTGGGTTGGGATCACGCCTACGACAGCCATGGCCAATGGCGCAACGGCCCGCTACATGGTTACGTGTACCTGATTGAAAATCAAGGAAGCGATCAACGGCCCAGTTACTCACAATCTCCGAGTAGGTTGCGCGCCGGTGGCGGGGACGTAGACGTGTACGGCTGGCCCAGTCCCAATTGCGCAGACTTTGATGGGGATGGGGATTTCGACTTACTGTGCGGAGAATTCCTGGATGGTTTCACGTACTTCGAAAACTTGGGAACGCGCGCCAAACCAGAGTATGCGGCGGGGCAGAAGCTGAAGGATGCTAGTGGAAAACCGCTGGTAATGAACTTGCAAATGATCACCCCCACCGCTGTCGATTGGGATCAAGATGGTGATTTGGATCTAGTGGTGGGTGATGAGGATGGACGAGTTGCCTTGGTGGAAAACACAGGGCAACTCTGCGAGCAACGGCCGGTCTTCGAGGCTCCGCGCTATTTCCAACAACAAGCTGACACGCTCAAATTCGGTGCACTGGCCACCCCCTTCGTCGATGATTGGGATCGCGATGGCGACCAAGATATTCTGTGTGGCAACACCGCCGGGAACATTGGCTTCTTCGAAAATATTGGAGAGGGTGCGAATGGCTTGCCCAAATGGGCCGCACCAATCTTACTAAATGTTCGCCAGCAGTCAGACGATATCGAGCCGTTTCGCGTCATGGCTGGTCCCAACGGGTCGATTCAGGGGCCATGCGAAGCCAAGTGGGGCTACACCACTTTTTCAGTTGCCGATTGGGATGGCGATGGCGATGGCGACATCGTCTACAACTCGATTCTGGGTCGACTCGGATTGCTGCTCAACGACGACGGTACTCTGCGCGAAGTCGAATTCGACACCGGTTTGAAGGAAGCTCCGCCCGAATGGTATTGGTGGCCGACAGAATCTAGTTCCAGCTTGACGCAATGGCGCACTACTCCCGTGGCCATCGATTTTGATCATGATCAAAAGCTCGATCTAGTGCTGCTTGATCAACAGGGCTATGTGACCCTCCGCTCCGCCTGTGGCACCGCACAACGAATTTTTGTTGACGAACAGAATCAACCGTTACAGTTGAACCCCAAATCGTGTGGTGGCTCTGGAAGGATTAAAATGGCGGTCGTCGATTGGGATAGCGACGGGCGTCTCGACCTGCTCGTCAATTCAGAGAACGCCACCTGGTATCGCAATTGCGAGGATCGCGACGGAAAGATCGTGCTTAAGCGGATTGGCAATCTAGCGCGGCGCAACATCGCGGGGCACACCGCCAGTCCCACTGTCGCCGACTTCGATCGCGATGGCAAACCTGATCTAGTGGTCGGGAGCGAGAATGGACGCATTTATCACATCGCTCACGATGATTGCATTAGCTACACAGCTGAGCAGTTACAAGCTGAACCACTGCGTGAGACCGCCACACCACGAATCGCAGGTTTGCTCGCAGATGAATTCGTATTCGAGAAGTCGTCATTCAAGGAATGCCACGCATCGACGATTTGCAGAACCAGCCGCGGATTGGTGACAGCTTGGTTCGGCGGTACCGAGGAAGGGAATCAGGATGTAGGCATTTGGACCAGCTATCATGACGGTGGCAGTTGGACGGAGCCGGTACAAGTTGCCGATGGCGTGCAACATGCTGGCTTGCGATATCCCTGCTGGAACCCTGTATTGTTTCAACCCCCTGGAGACGCTCCCACACTGTTGTTCTTCAAAGTCGGCCCGAGTCCCAGCACGTGGTGGGGGGAGTTAATGGTCAGCTACGATCGCGGCCGCACATTCGTCGAGCGACGACGATTGCCTGAAGGAATTGATGGTCCCGTGCGCTGTAAACCAATCTTGCTCGCAGATCAAACCACGCTGCTCTGCGGCTCGTCGACTGAGTTTGACGGCTGGCGAGTCCATTTCGAGTCTGTGAGTTTACTCGACGGCATGCCCGCTGATCGCCTGACCAGCAATCTTTGGAAGCGCGTGGGGCCGATCAATGAAGCCAGCGAATTCAATGCGATTCAGCCCACGCTGCTTACTCACGCCGACGGTCGCGTGCAAGCACTATGTCGTACGAAAGAGGGTGTTATTGCCAGCACCCTATCGAGCGATCTTGGCAACACATGGTCCAAGCTAGCGGCGATCGATTTGCCCAATCCCAATTCGGGAATCGACGCCGTCTCCATGTCCGATGGGCGTCATTTGCTGATCTACAACCATCTTGGTTCTGGCAAGACCGGCTGGGGCCGCCGCGGGCTGTTGAATTTGGCGATCTCCGATGATGGACTCACATGGCGCAAGGCTGGCATCCTGGAACGCGAAGAGGGGGCCGAGTTTAGCTATCCTGCCATGATTCAAACCCCCGACGGTCTAGTACATATCAGTTACACCTGGAAGCGCGATCGCATCAAGCACTTGGTCATCGATCCGCAGCAAATTGAGGTAGGCGAAATATTGAAAAAGGGTGATACGTACGAATAGATTCGATCCCTGACCGAGACGATTTGGAAGCGGACCGACTTCTAGTGTTTCTTCCATTCTTGATTTTTGGGAGTAGTGGACGAGGTTACGAGTCCG
>JBGSJT010000179.1:0-13097 GCA_041741715.1 Pirellulaceae bacterium
CAGCGAGGAGCAAATTCGCGAGACGATAAAGTCGCTTAAGCCGACAAAGAAATCGAAGGGCAAGGAGGTCCAGAAAACCGCATCCCAGTTGCGCGGTGAGGCCAAGGTCAAATTGACCAATCACTTATGCACGCAGCTAACGCCGTCGTACTCGTTGTATGCTCTGAGACACTCCTGGGCTACGCGAGCGTTGATGAAGGGGGTGGACCCGTTGACGGTGGGAATTCTTATGGGACATAAGGATCCTTCGATGTTAAGCCGCGTCTATCAGCATTTGTCGTTGAACCCGCAGCACATGCTGGCAGAGGCTCAGCGAGCTACGCGAGTGGACCAGCCACCGGCGTAGCAATGCCAACCGCCAATAAGGAACGCTCCAGTGAACTGCACTTCACTGGAGCGTCTTTTGAACAAGCCTCTCGGCTTGCTCGTGTGGATCAATGGGCGGTGGCGATAGTTACGTAGCTTGGTCAGAGCCGAATGTGCTTAAGGGGTGGCTGGCGTGTTGTGCGTGTGACTTTGGGAACATCTTGGGCTGACGCCACCTGTCGACACGATTCGATGTATTGATCGAGGTCGCCCTGGCTAATGCGAATCGTTCCTCGGCCATTCCCAAACCGGTGGACGGGGATCTTGCCGGTTTGAATCAATTGGTAGACCGACTGAGGGGCTATATTCAACTGCGCTGCGACTTGTTTAACGGTGAGCATCTTCCACGTCCTGGCGGGTTCAATTGGGTGGACAACCTTGGTCGATCCAGCGATGGACTTCGGACACCCGCCAGCGGACGAGGCCACCCAGCACAATTGGATTGGGCAATTTGCCGGTGCTCTTAAGGCGGTACAGCGTTCGCTCAGAAACATTTAGCAGCTGTGCAAACTGCACGGCGGTGATTAATTCACTGCGAAGCGAATCACGCGTTGCGGCTTGGGTGACAGTTGGAACTTGATCCTGTTCTTCCATGACTTACTCCTCGTCGCCTTCATCTTCGTGGCTGTGAAAAAATATCCACTCGTGGGCTAGCTCCAGCACCTTGCTGGCCAGAGGCAAGTCGTCACGCCCGAAGCGAGTTGACTCCTGCCAGATATCGCCGTTTTTGAACAGGCGACTTACGGTCACGTGATGGCGTATTCCGTATTTGGTGTCTTGCCGCCAGATCGTGGCTTTGACAAAACCCATGCGGATATTGTGGACGGGTGGTCGAGTCATTGTTGGTTAAACTCCTTCAGAGTGAATTCAAGTTGGCTGGTGCCATTTCTGAGCTGGCAAATAGGAAAAAGGGGAGCCCCGATCCAATGCAAACGCATTTTCACAAGACTCCCCAAAACCATAGTTGCACTCGATCCGGTTCTACGGTAGGTAATCCATAGTCGAAACAGCTTGGTGGTCACCCTCACAAGCAGTTCAACGACTAGGTACACCGCGAACGGGAGAATGCAGGTGTAAGCACGAATGGATGACGATTATTCGCGCCCACGCCACAACCTTTGAGAACCTGTAACCAGAACCTTGGGTAAAACCTTCGCAAAAACCTTCAAGCTCGAAAAACCTGGTAGCTCAGTAACGATTAATATTCCTCGGGTAGAAGAACGGTCGTTGCTGAGCGATCCGCTTCGGTGATAATCCAAAAGCGGGTACCGGAGCTGGTGTAATACACCGACAAGAGTCGACTTCCATGGACCAAGGCTTCTTCATTCAAGCCAATATCGTCCTTGTGGATGTCGCCCCAATCACCAAGTGCATGCCGCTGTAGGCACAGTAGGATCTCGTCTCGCTCCTTAATCACGTCGTCGGCCTGTTGAGCAATTCCGACGCGTCCCAACGGGAACAAAGGCGCAAACACAAACGGAAATTCCCACATCATGATGCCCTCCTTGCAGACTTGGTGCTGCTGCTTGAAGTACTCGGCACAAGTTGGTTCACCAAGCTCTTGGCTTCGACTGACAAGGAGTGTTCCAACATCCACTGCTGGGCCTCCTTGATTACCTCTGCCAAAAGTGGCAAGTGCTGCACCTGAAACGAGTGCGTGTCTTGCCAGTGTCCCTGCCTGTCCTTGTATCTACGAGTTACTGCCAAGGAACACCACCGAGAGCCATCGCTGCCCTCGTTGGTAAATATGGTGGCGCGAATTGCCCCGCGCCAGATTTCATAGGGTGGCTTTCTTTTTATTGCCATAATCCTCCGTATTGTTGTTGCTGTTGGTTGGCTATCGCGAACTCATTTTCGTGATAGCACCCTTTTGATTAACCTCTATTTCAACCTCAATGAATTCAGCCGCCTCCCGGATCACCCGCACGAGTGACTTCATCTCTTCGAATGTGAACAAATCACCGAAGTGGCATTGGTCACCTTGTTGGTGCCAAACCCCAACTCGCGTCTTGAACACAGGTTCGCCTTGCGAAAAGTCCCGATACAGCTGCAACTCGACGTTGTCGTGTCGGAACCATTGGTCCGATTCGAGATCTGGGTGCTCGATGTAAGGTCGCCCACACATCGTGCGTATGACTTCTCGAACCTTCTTCGCAATGAGCAAGCCGATCAATGAAAGCTTCTTGCGTTTGGGCAGGTACTGGTAGCGTGTTGCCATGTCTTTTTTTCCATAGACATTCAGAACTGGTCGCTTCTTTGAACGATCCCAATTCCTACGGTTGTAAAAGAACGCCTCTCGCGTAATACAGCTCAGCGAGCCAGAGCGTTTCGATTGGTAGATAAAATCTACGCAAAAAATTTCGGTGACTTGCCTCCTATGGGAACGGCGGTGAGTAAGGGCATAAGTTCGGGAACCACCAACGGTCGGATGGGCGTGCCACCGACGCGGTCGTACTTCTGAAAGTGATTCAAAATGGATTCTGCCCGCTCGGCGGTGACAGCGACCAGCACCAGTTCAAATTGCTGCTGCTGGACCAAGTGTTTGATGGCCGGCAATTTGGCCAATCGAAAGATCGCATCACGCAACCGTTGGGCGGTGCGGCTAGGATATGCATATAGGGAAGTGTTAACTTGCGGGTAAAACACTTTCTTCTGCTCGGGCTGGAGCATGAACTGCAAGGATAAGCCTTGGCCCCCCTCCCCCAGCAGCTTGCTATGCTGCTCGGCAGTACATGGCACTGCACCAGGGAGGTACAATGTTCCCACGACCAATCTGGCGAACACCTTGCACTTCTCGGCTTCACCAAACGCTCCACCGCGCCAGCGGCTGGTGCAATTGCGCAGGGTGTGGTGGCGAGCGAAAGTGAAATAAAAACGACCGTGATGAAGCGGATGGGCTTCAACTAAACCGTTCTTGCTCATTGCACGCAGACAGGCAGTAATATCGGTTGCTGCAAATGACTTCAGGGACGCAGCATGCTCCCACACCAATCTGGTGGTCATCCCGTAGGTTTCAATCTGCTCAAGCAGAGCTACTTCCAATTCAGGAGGGTAGCTTGCGGCACGCTTACCAGATTTCATAAGTGGCTCCCGTACGCTGGGCATGGGTAACGCAATTGCCGACCGCCTTGACATCACAATGGACCGGGACACAGATGATTTTCTTGCCGATGGCAGCCCATAGTGCTGTCGGGTCATTGGCCGGAGATTCCAAGCTCCGCCAGTCCTCGATGGCGGACAATTTTGAACAGTGATACTCGAATGCGGTGGCCAGTCTTTGCTGCGCGTACCAGTGCTCTAACTCGTAGTGCCGTTGATAGTTCCTACCGGCCAAGCCGCACAACAGCCGTGAAGCCCGGTACAAGGTACATGGCGCCATAACCTCATTGGCAGCCCGTCGAAGTCGAGTCACCAACATCGATGTTTCCAGTTGGCTGGGCCAAGCAGAAACGTATAAGGGATAGAGCTGGATTCGGCTTGGCAGATTGACAACGTCCGTCTCCACCATGTGGGAACGTCGCAAATACCTCAATACTGACTTAACTGACACGGTCTCATTGCTGGCCTTACCCGCTACAGTCTGTAGCGTGGCCAAGCCGACGCTGTGTACACAGCGAGCGAGAATATGGAGGGTGAACTGAGTTAAACAAGTCATGCTTCAATCTCAAACGGTTGGTTACTGATTGAATAGTAACTGCAATGGCTGCTCATGCTCTGCCATGTCTGCTCAATCTCTGCTCACAGACATGGCAGCCAGAAGTTGTCCCTCGGGACTACTCAAATAGTCCTGGATCCCAGCGGTTGCCACGCTGCTCAGGCGGATTGTCATTGTCCAGGTCGGGCTTTCTGCCGCGCTTCGGCTTTTTGTTGGATGGGCTTTTGAATGAAACGATTTGCACCTCTTCTTTTGCCTTGATCATGCCCGGTAAGTCGTTTGGCCAGCCGAGCTTCTTGCGTCGCTCAAACTCGGTCTTCGAGATGTGGTAGTTGGAGTAGCAGATGAATGGTATTCCACGGTAGCGAGCGTAGGCTCGCCCTGATCCACCGACTTGTAATACACTGAGATTGGGGTGCTCCGAGATCGTATGCAGGTCAGTGATTCGAGCGCGGGGTACGTGATCTACCTTGTAACTGGTGTTCGTGCCCTTCGAACTGTGAGTGGTGGTGACTTGAACTTCCTCATGTGTCCCCATTTGCTTTTGCAACGACTCAATATCGGACAGCGAACTAACAGAGAACCATTGACGGATCGCACAACTACCGCTTACGGCTTGATAAATTCTTGAACTGCTGGCTTGCAAGTCACTTAGCGACTGGTTGGCTAGAGTGAGTGAGCAATCATGACTCCTGGCGAGCTGCATAATCTGATCCAAACTCTCGGAAGCCATGCGCTGGAATTCGTCGCACACGATATGAATTTTAATTTTTCGCTCGGCGGTCTTCCCCGCGATGATCAGAAAGAACAGGACCAATCGCGCGATCGCTGGAGCACCGATGGAAGCGGTCGTCGATGGTAAGCGGAAAAAGGCAACATTTGGCCGTTGGAAAAAATCAGCGAGTTGGATCTGGGCGTCCAGAGCTGCGTCTGGGTAACCGTTACCTGGAACAACATTGAGGCTGTTAAAGGCCGCCATGCGGCCAATGACCTCCATAGAATGGACGCCAGCCTTGCGCACTTCGGGCAAAAGGGTGTCCGAGTTTTCGGTTAATAGTCTGGCAACGTCGCTAAAGAGCTGGCGGAAAGACATAGCGTCGGGATTAGCCAAATTGGCTTCCCGAACGACTGCTGAATTGGAAGAAGTAAAAAACGATCTGCCGTAATCATTGCCATAGGCCAGGCCACAGGCAGTACACAACACGTCGCAACGGGCCAATAGACTTAAGTTTGTCCAACCCTGGGTGAGGAACGGATTAAAGACATGTGTTCCCGTATCATTCTCCAAGGAGAACATCTTGAGTTCGCCGAATTTTGTCGTGTCGCTTCGATACCTTTGCATGGCGGAGTTCGCGGCATGGTAAAGCTCCGGCGTATCTGCTTTGAGATCGATTATGACCACCGAGGTGTCGGGAAAGCTGATGATCTGCTCGATGTATGGTGCCAATCCCATGGAGGATTTGTTTGTCCCCGTTGCGCCTAAGACATGGCTGTGTTGAAAGAGAAGTTCTCGGTCGACAACCACTGGCGACCCATCCGCGGCCACGTATCCCAGAAAAATTCCATTCCTTTCAACAGGATTGGGGGATTCTCGCATCGATTCCACGATGCTGCTCCAGGTGCCCTCCGGTGCTCCCAGTCGAATGACCTCCCCCGCAGTGCTGTACACCAAATAAAAGAGTGCTATGCACAACAAGGGTGGTAGCAGTCCCCACGCTGCGGCGGTGAAGTAGTCGCGAGCGACACCGGCTGAGACAGCCAGTGACATGCCAGCGGCCCATGCTAGTCCAACGAGAATGACGCGAGCAATCATATTGCCCGTCGGTGAAATCACGTTGCCGGGACCAATGGTTGCTGCTGATGGATAGAACAGAAAGCTGATGGCCGCCTCTCTGAAGTCCTTCCAAACCTTAAGATTAAGTCTCGCGTGACGCAGCGAGGCTGCGGCGATAGCCATGATGGTTGTCGCCCACAGCGCCGCCAACGCTCCCAAGAAGATGGCGATGAACACAAATGCGACCAAGACCGCGAAGCCGTAATTCAGCATTTCGCCAGTGAGTTGGTCAAAACGATCAGCTCTTTTGCCTTTGCCGGTGATACCATTTTTCGCCAAGTAGAAGTGGTGGATCCCAATCTCCATGAGCAGGCACACGATCAATTCGGCCCATACAATGGTCAGGCGCAGTTCACCGCTAGGAACCCGGTGTACGGCCATGGAGACATTCGCCGCTAGTGTAGGTGCGGCCACCAGTATCACGATCCAGGTATAAACCGGATACGGAAAGCGAACTCTGGCTACGATCGCCCCAGCGAAGAGCAGAGCCAACGGGCCGCTCAACACCCATGTACTAGCGCCAGCGTAACCGGAAAAAAAAGTGAGAACACACTGCAAAAGAACCACCGCCACCACGGCACTTTGGGCATTGGCCCAAGTGTAAAGGTTCCCCAGCGGCTGCGGGCGCCCTAACGCTGGAAGCTTGGTAAGCAACTGCTCGTCTGGCAGTTGACTAACATCAAGCGGATTGTCAAATCGAAGTTCGGGAATGGACATACCAAATTCTCCTAAAGTGAAAGAAGCCAACACAGATCGGGAATTTCAACCACTTCGAAACGCGTGTTGTCGGGCCAATCGCGATTCTGGATTGCGGACTTGATCAAGTCCTTCTTGGTGTCGGTACTGGTCAACACCACGTAGACTAAACGTCTCTCGCTGAGCAGTGCGCGAAATCCACCCACCTGCTGCCGGAGTTTGATGTCGTGTGCACACTTGGTAGCGACATGCTCAGGTGTTCCCCCCAAATCAACTCGAATGGGACGCAGTTGTACTGCATCAGCACCGGGGAGCATGGCATAAGGAAACCTACGCAACTTCGGCGGTATCCAAGACCAATACAATTCCAAATCGCCACTGTCGACCAGCCGATAGCCCTGTGACAATGTTTGGCAGTACTGTGCGATGCTCAGACTCGTGGCCAACGTTTGCAGCCCCATTGGGCGACAGCGGGAAATCGATAGGGCGAAGTGACGGCATGCTGTACGGCTGGGTACAAAATACAGTTGGCTACCAACCAAGGTGTGGCGCTGTAACCATCCGGCGGCTGTAAGCCGGGATGTGATCTTGGTAACGGCGTTGATATTCGCTTGCGGAAGGTAACGCTGATGGATCAATTCATTGGTAGTTAACCGGTAGCGAATGACGTCGGCCACAATTGCCCGATCGCGTTTGCCTAGTTGTTGACGGCGACTACCGGATGGCGACTTACCAGATTTCATAGGGCAGGCTCCGGCGTTGGCACCAGCGGTGGAAGCGTTCGAGCCGCTTGGCGTTGTATACGCCACCCAATTCGATGGCCTTCACCACGACGCCATTTTCATCAACCAATAGCACATCAGGTTTTTGTCCAACGATGGCAAAGGGGCTGCCTTCCATCGATATGAGTCGTTCTTGCCAGTGAGGGTGTCGATAGGCCTGCTCTGCCAACCAGTAGCTGGCATCGGTGGGACGATTCGTGTGGAAGTGCAAGTAGAGATCAGCCATGGCCAATTCGTGGCTGGCTTGGATGGGACGGCGAAGTTGGGTGGAATTGGTGATCCCAGTGAGCGCGGCGTATCGCGGACCGATCAAGTAACACTGGCGAGTTCGAACACCTTGCTGAGCCCAACGACGGCCAAGCTGAAACGATAAACGGGTAACCGGCGGCGGATTCTGGCCTGGCACCCAGAGGGCAAGCGGGGAATTGAAGATGGGTGGAGTTCTAGCTAACAGTTGCTGACTACTGAGCAACTGCCGGTTCAACAATCGCGACAAGGTACGCACGGCGTTTCCATTGTCACCTGCAAAATAAGTGTCCGCGATTTGACGGAGCGAAAATATTGGAACTTTCTCCGTTAACAGGTGTAGCAACTCTTGGTCGCGTGCACCTAAGCGAATGCGAGGCAATCGGTTATTGGGCATAGCGGTACCTGCTGGGTGAACTGCCGTGTGATGGCAAGGCGCTGGTTAATCCGGAATCGATCTCGCTGGAGTCTTGCGATTCGAATCCGTCATCAACTAGACTAAAGCCACCCGCTGCTCACGGGATGTCATGCGTGCTCAACCTCTGCTCATGACTGCCAGCCCATGCTTTTGGAACCAATTCCACGGTCGATACAGATGCCACCCAAGAAATCCAAGAAGTCGAAATCGCAGGGGGAACCGCGGAGCATGAAAGCCCGGCCCGGTATTGTAAGGATTGATCTAAAGAAAATTGAGGTTTTCAGTAACGCGCTCGGAATAGCGAACGTAGGAGCGTTGGCGAAGGGCACAGGCATTCCCCGGTCAACTTTGAATCGATATTTGCACGATGAAGAAATGCCGATTGATCGCCTCAAGTCACTCGCCAACCGTCTTGGGACCACCCCTGAGTCACTTATGCCAATATCAAGTTTTGCTCAGAATGCAGAGCCACCCTTTAAGGTCGTCGCACCTAGCAATTTTGATATTTTGGAATTTGTGTCTCCAATCAGCAGCGCTGCAAATGGGTTGAGCTTTTGTGTTGCCAAATTAAAAAGTCAATTGAATGCAAAACATTTCTCGAGAGGCAAGTTTTACTGGCTGGCTGGAGTCGATCAGCGAAATCAACCGAAGCTACGCGAGTGCCTTAACAGACATGGCAGTGTTTGTGAGAGTTGCAAAGATGCACTGCGAGTCGCCCGCCATCGAATTGCCATTCCACTGGAACATGACACAGCCTGGTGGGTGCTCGACCATTGGATCGATGGTTCCCCTTTGGACTCGTTAATCTACCCACGGCAGGAGTTATCACACTCATTGATTAAACGCCTGGGTACCGAAATTCTGCTGGGCCTCGACGAGTTACACTCGTCTGGAATTGTGATGCGGGAACTGACACCAGACAAAGTGATTGTCTCTGAGGATCAAGAGAGATGTACGCTAACTGATTTTGAGATGGCTATTCTCACAGAAGGAACGGTCTCAGTATCTGGTCGTTGGAAGAATCGAAGCCCATACCTGGCCCCAGAGAACGTTGATGATAGCGATTACTATCGTAAACCGGAGATCGTAAAGTCGCGTGACATTTATAGCTGGGCCGCCATCATGATCGAACTGTTTACCGGCGATCCACTGGCCGATGTCAAGCGACTGAGTGAATTCCTACCTCAGGCAAAATTTGCCAAGTATCTGATGGACTGTCGCCATCCACGCGCTGACTTTCGTCCCAAAGCGGTGGCCGAGGTGCTGGAAGTTTGGAACAAATGGTAGACCCTACACCGGCCCCGCCGATGATTAATGTGCGAACGCTGGCCGCCTTCGGTCACTGTCCCAACGCGGGAAGGATCTCGCACTTGCAAGCAGCTGATGACGAAGAGCCAATTTATGATCGGGTAGCCAATCTAAGTTACACACCAAAGTTTGAGTACGCCTATTTACTTGAGAGAGAACGCCGCTGTCGCTTCCCTGCTTTGTACTGGACTGTGCTCATTGGTGCTGAGCTGATGTTCGTTTGGTTGATGTTTTCGACCGGACGTTGGGGCTACGCTGTAAGTTTATTGGCTGCCATGGCGCCGAGCGTCTACTTTTCACGCTTCGACTTGTATGAGTATTGGTGTATTTGCCGACAGATCCTGGATTACTGGACAGCTTCAACGCGTCCTCTCCCTGAATGTACAGATCATCCAGTTGCCATCGATTGGTGGTCCTTGGTCAAGTCTGGATTTACCCCCGGAAAAACTGGCGACTACGTCCATTCTGAACTTGGATTGCGTGGTAAGCCGTGGCGACTGTTGAAAGATGAGCAAAGCCGGCAGAGACTTCCAGCCATTAAGCATAAAGCGTTTTTTGGTAACCGCGTGGCAGTTACTCCATCCTACCGATTGCACCTTGCAGCCTGCGCGGTGCTCATTGAGTACCAAGAGGGGGCGACAGTCGACTGGGGAGTGGTTGTCGACTCGCGAACGCTAACGGGTTATGCGGTTCCCATCACAGCACAGGAAAAAGGCTGGGCCGTTGAGCGGTTAAGGGAATATCAGAAATTGGTTTCTGACGGGCACCGGTTTCCAAAGGAAAATCCTCCTGCAGGTGCTTGCCGCTTTTGTGAGCTCGCTTATCCACGACTAGAAGACACCGCTACGAAACTTGGAGAGCAGAGCTTGACGCCTCACCTCTACAACCTTGCCGACGTGCTTCCTACTTTAGACAACAAACAATTGGCCGAGCAAATACCCGAGCTAAAGGGTGCTGGAGAGATAGGTGCTACCCATATACTTGGCGAATTCCGGGTGTGGGTTAGCGGATGGAAGAAGCCGCCAAATCGGCACAGCACTTGTGGCGACGTCTTCGTCTGGCAACCGCCACACACGTTTTGGGAGTCTCAATGGCTTAAGGCGTATCGAAAATTCAAGACACGATTCCATCGTTGATCAAGAATAATCGCGATACGCTACATGTCGCCAAGCCATCTCCGAACGAAGTTGGGTAGCTTGGCTGTCAACTTAGGCATGCTTGGTTGTATGGCACTTGACTGCTTGAGCAACTGGTCAATTTCGTTGAGCGCATTGCAAAAAGCCCGGGTGCTCGGATAGCGATGATCGGGTTCCAGCCCCAATGCACGAGCCAGCAACGTGTCGATGCCATTGCGAATAGCCTGCGGCATCCGCTGGAGTTCCTGCGAATGCTCGGACGGGAGGTCGAGCCGTCCGCTGAATTCATCCATGAACTCACCTGCCCTGCCTCCTAGTCCAGTATAAGGGAGCTCGCAAGTCAGCATCTTATACATTACGACTGCGATCGAAAATTGGTCAGCCCGCTCATCAACAACGGCCTCCTCCATGAAGACCTCGGGCGCTGAATAGTAGGGGTTGGCGCCATCACCAATGGCCCGGCCACGTGTTTTCTCAATTTGCCAACTGCTGCCGTAGTCGATGATGGCGATCCCCGCGCGTCGATCACTTGGCAGAATCAAATTCGCCGGTTTAATGTCCCCATGTACGATGCGGCAGTGGCTGTGAAGTATGCCACTAAGGTGGGCCAGCGATCGAATGCGACGGACCGAATCCCAGACGCTTGGTAGCTGAGCCTTGCCACTCTTGTTGCGATCAAAGTAGGTCTCCAGATCAATACCAGCACACCACGAAATCACCAGCCACAGCCGGTCCTGCGTCTCATGCACGTCTACTAACCGGGGGAGACCGGCGGAGCGATCGGGTAGACTTTGAAGAGAAGATCTGAACTGCCGCGCAGCCGGAGTATTAGCCAAGTCGAGCAGAGTGTAGTTCGTGCCTTTCGGTTCTGGTCGCGGTTCCCATAGTCTCCAGCGTCTGCGACTTGGCAGCGATATGCACTCATGCACTTCGTATTCAATACCGTTGATTGCGATTCGTTCCAGCGCCGCTGGTGCACCAGGCTGATTGTTTCGCCGCTGACGTGGATGATGGTTGGATGGCTTGCGTCGTGGGTTCGGCTGGTTCATGGAAACCGCTGGTGTGGAGGTTGTGGACGCTATGGATTGGGCTCAGCGCATTGACCATATTGGCGACCGTTAGCTGGTATAAGGTGTGATAAGCTTTCCGGTCAGTAACACCTGCCACCACGCCGCGTGCTAGAAACCCAGTAAAGCCTTCGGTCAACTTCGTTTCGGACTGGAACGCCTCGCGGCACGTCGCATTGTCAGTCGACATGCCGTCATTTTGCACCCGCTACCTGTTCGGCTACTCAGCAAGTAAGCCCTTCTCGACCAGTAGCTCACCGTACTTATCCAGCAGGTCATAGGCGGGACGAATCGCGGCCATTTCGTCTGGATTGGGCGCAGCTCCATGGTATTGGGATGGGTAAGGGCCTTGCCCACGACCACCGGCCTTGAAGTAACTGAAGAAGAGTAACAGTGAACCGCATGCTTTGCTGACGTCAGGACTTGACAGTCCAACTGACTTTAGAGCCGTCAAAGAAACCGGCTTGGACTCCTTAGTCTCAGTCACATTTCCAGTGCCCGGTTGTTTGGTCGTCTTCACAAACAGCGGTCCCAGGTAGTGTTGAATCTTGGGCCAGTCACGCTGAAATTCTGCCTCCAGCAAGATCTTGCGTTCCCGTTCCACTGCGGCAATTTTGGCAGCCTCCTTTTCGGCTTCGACCAGTGCCAGCTCTTGGGCCGCTTTTTCCTGGCGCAATTTCTCCTTCGCTTCGGCGAGCTTTTGCTCGTCACGTTTCTGAGCTTCGATCGCCTCTTCGTCGAGGCGTTTGCGCTCCTCGGCGATCGCTTTGAGTTGGACTCTTTGCTTGTCGACCTGGTAAGTTTCGACCTGTTCGGCTAGGCTCTTTTCACCGACCGGATGGTTGGCTCCCTCACTGACAAGTGCTGCCAGCCCCAACTTGCATTGTTTCAACTCCGCTTCCGATTCGTCGAGCGATTTATCCAGGGAACGAAGTTGTGAAACGAGCGATTCGGATAATGCGGTGTTAGGGTATAGATCCAGTTGTTCTTCAACCTCCGCCTGAAGCAGTATGAGATCCCGGCGGGTGGTATCGTCCTGTTTGCTCGTAGCCTCCAGGCGTTGCTTGTACTCCATGAAGGATTCAAGGAGTTCCAGAGCCTGCCCAATTTGCCGGCCAGCTTCGTTGCTGGACAGGTCGCTAACCAGTGCGGTGAGTGCTCCTATCACTTGCTCCAAAGACTCACGTTTGGCAACCACGCGGGCCAGATCCTCGCGCACCAGACTATTCTTCGCCACAGCCACGCGGGTCGGATTCGGGGTGGTGTTCTGGTAATCCAGCGGCCCGCGATCGTCAGGCAAATTACCCGGGGGGTTTGAATCCTTGAATTGGTCACTGGCGGTGGCTGATGTTGGTGTCGAGTTACTCGACAATCCCAGATCGCCTAAACTAGCCCCGCTCGACTGATTGTCGGACGTGGTCGGATCATCCTCGGTGGCCGCAATGCGCAATCCAATGATCAACAAGACAACAAGAAACGCCGCCATACAACCAAGTATGACGGCGTTGTTACGTACTAGCTTCATGTACCCCTCAATTCGCGCTAGCTCAGTGGGCGTAACCATGTCGCCTAACGCGGGGACTGTGAAT
>JBGSJT010000180.1:0-6065 GCA_041741715.1 Pirellulaceae bacterium
AACGCCCAGGTTCAACCTTTGATCCTGCATGAAGGAGAGGGTCCGAATGTCGCCATCACGTTTACAACGGACGGTCTGACATTTGGAGACTTTCTTGCCCTGGTAAGCCAGAACTCAACACCGGGTGTTGATTTCGGATCCGACGTTTATGTCAACGGCACAAGGATGGGCTCCATACCGGATACCGGCCCTCTGTATCTGTCCTTGCCACCAGGCCAGCATGTTATCGCCGGTGCAATTGAGCGAATTGTAGGTGGCAGTCAGATAATCATGATAGAGGAAGGCAAGAACTACGAACTTCTCATTGAAATGACTGGTGAAGGTCTGAGTGGCATTCTATCCTACAGTCTCCGGGTGAACGGCAGCTTAGATCCGGTCATTCCCCCTACCACTCTTGAGTTTCGCATAGATTTTGAACAGCCAGGTGGATCAAGATACAGCTTGAGCCAACCGTTCTTTATTCATGCGGTGCGTGTACAGACCGATCTGGTATTTGACGGACCGCCGAAGCGCGTCTCAGCGATGTTGGACCTTTCAGGGTATTTTCGGCTGGATTCGTCCGGCCATTTGTTTGCTCAAAACCCGGCTGGCGTGATCGCCGCACTAGAGAATCTGGGCGCTGGTCCTTACGAACTTCTCGTCGCTGCTAGCGACGCGGCCCGAGACCTTCCGCTGGTGGACAGCATCAATGTTCGACTGGAAAAGTTTTCTTTGAATGGTGCTATTGTTCCGCTCCCTACAGGTCCCGCATTCTCAGTCGGCGGCCTTCCCGCTAACGCAAGTTCGATGAGGGGGGGTACAGGACGGCGCGATTGACCGCTAATGGCGAAGTCCGGCCTGGTATTGGTGAGGTAGCCGGACGGCACGTTAGGATTGACCTTGCCGGTTCCCGATTTTTAGGGGAGCCATCCTGGCCCTTTCCTGCCGTCCGACGGAGCGCTAATGCTCGTTGAATTGGGAGCAACCTTGTGTTTGACGAACGCCGAATACTGCAAGTGCCCAAAGTGAGACATTGGGATTTCGTGCTTTATGGTTTGGCGAGGTCATGTCCGTGCAGTTGATGACATACGCCGAGCTGATTGACGGTTGGGATGCCTCAGTTCCGGAAAACTATATAAAGGTGCTGGTATCAGACGTTCCAACCGCACTTCATCCACTGATCCCATATGCTCAGGTTTTTGGAATCACTGACGATGGCTATCGATACGATTTACTGGTCAAGACACCTCGAACCCTTGCGCTTCATGTTCGAAAGGCGGTCTTGGCACACGAGACTGCGCTAGATACGTGGTTGCTTGAAGTGGAAGCGAACAAGTCTTTCACTGAAGCGGCGCACGTGTTCACGGCGTTACTCATGGCAGCCGACAGTATAGTTGCTGATCCGGAGTGACCGCTTCCGGCGATCTCCCGCCCGGCGCTGCTGCTATGACTGAACGACAGGATTGAAGCCACCCTGCCAGACGCCGAGATCGAGTATCGGAGCTGACCTGGCCCAAGCCGGACGTTGGCTCCGTCGCCAAGCGAAGTGGAAATCTCTCTTCCTTCGCTTATAGGCACGCTGCCCAACACCTAGGGATTGTCCGCGAGCGTCGGCAAAGCTAAACTTTGCGATGACTCACCGGTTAGCCTACTTGCTTTGTGCGACCCCGCGATCCGGCACGACTATGTTGTGCGATTTGCTAACCGCAAGTGGACAAGCAGGCAGTCCCCAATCCTATTTTCGCCGGCAGGACGTCGGCGCTCGCGCAAGGGCATGGGGCTTGCGGACTGAAGATTTCGCCTATGAACGCGAGTTCAATCGAGCCTACCTCCGCGCGGTTCTCGATGAGGGCGCAGGCGAAACGGGAATATTCGGTTTGCGCCTGATGTGGGGAACGGTTGAAGAAGTCGTTGAGCGGTTTGGCTGGCTTCATCCCGCTGCGCCCGCCGATCAGCTGTTCGAGGAGATCTTCGGCAGGTTGGTTTACATTCACGTTTCGCGGAGCGACAAACTCGCTCAGGCAATCTCGTTACTGAAGGCCGAGCAGACCGGACTTTGGCACGTCGCTGCAGATGGTTCGCCTCGCCAGAAGACAGTCGCGCAACGGGCCTCGGGCTACGACGCGCGCCGTATCGAAGAATTGATGGAAGAGCTTGTGCGAGATGACGCGGCTTGGGGTGACTTCTTCTTCAAACACGCGATCAATCCAGTGAAGATCACCTACGAGGCGTTGGCAGCTTGTCCGGGCGAGGAGGTTGGGAGGATTTTTGCGGCCCTCGGCCTTCGGTCGGCACTTGCCGAAGAGGTCACCGTGCAAACGTCCAAGATGGCAAATGCCGAGAGCGCCAAATGGGCCGAGCGATTTCGTCGAGAGCGAAAGGCTCGCGAGTGAGGCTGGTGATGCTTAGGGCCGCCCTCCAATGGCAAGCTTCGGCGAAGTCCGGCCCGGCGCCGATGATGCCACTGAAGTCCAGATCATCTCCCTAAGTGTCAAGGCCAATGACTTCGGCGATCGAAAACTTAGGCATGTTCAAGAGCTGCCTTCGGCACCGGATTCGTCGCCAGAAGTGCCGGACGCAAAGACCCGAACCAAGTTGCCGAAAACCGCCCACTTCAATAGCGCCGGGAGGCTAGAGATGAAAACTACTGGAACCCAGTATCCAGGTCCGAGGTTGCTGCCATAGGCAATGTAACGCTCGAATCCTGTTACCACTTCTGTCCAAGTGACATCCCAGAAAGGTCCTGGGACAAAAAAGATGAATGGGGCCGTTAAGCCGAAAACCAAGTTTCCAAAAATCCAACGCCAGTTCTTGCTGCTCGCATCATAGGCGATAGTCCATCCCAGCATAACAAGCGGAAGTCCCATCAAATGATTGCCTAGCAATAGAAGAATTTGCTCCCGCAAGCCTGCGATGTTTGTAGCGAGTTCCAGTGCCGCCGCACAAGCAATGATGAGATAGCTCCACAAACTGCGTTCATTCTTTGCTGGGGCTGAAATGCCAAAAAATCGAGAGCAAAATGCCACGAGGACCAAAACAAGGACAATCGCAACTCCCCAGAAGAGTATGCCACCATCTATAGCAAGATTGTACTCAGACAGAGGAGCCGATGGTGTTGGCCTTGCCAATTCCGTCTCCGCTCGCTCTAGCCTAGAATCTAAGGCGCTAAGCTGGCGCCCTTGCGCGAGCAACATCTGATGGGTTGCATCAATGTTGGTTCCGACAGTCGGCGGCAAAGGACCGACCCGTCGATCTGCATTGAACGCCAGCAGGAAGCAAAGGGCTGCCAGCCCCGTGGCCAGAAAAACCAACATATGCTGCCCACGCGCACCGCGCAGCGACTTGGAACCACTTTCAACGGGTGGATCTCCCAACACGCTTGGCCATGAGATTTTTGCCTGCAACCAGTTGCGCTCCTGAACGACTGAAGAGTAGGCCTTCGTGACTGAATTAACGAAGTCTACCGGAAGCGCAAATGCCTTGAAGGTCTGTGAGTCCGGGTCTGTTTCCAATGGCGATGCCATTAACCTCGCAGTCCTGGCTTTCTCCAGCATGTCCCGCAGCACAGTAGCAAGCGCTTCGTCGTGAAGGAGATGCGCGTTGCGCTCAAGGATATCCCCGATCTTAAGTCGGATCGGTCGAATGATGCTTTCGTCCCATTCACGCCACCTCATGCGCTCATGATCGGTGAAGGATGCAAAAGTCACATCCGACAGCCCATCAGGATAATGCCGCTTCTCGAACACCGCCCAAGCTGCTTGGTTTTGTCGGACAAGTTCATTCAGCGGCCCAAGAAGTTCTTGCAGCAGGAGTGAGGATGACTCGAGTCTCTTCTCAAACTTGCGCTGGCGCTCATTTGCCCACCGAAACTCGTAAAGAAGGAAGGATGTCAAGCCGAATAGAGAGAACAAGATTCCCGCGAGCAAAAAACTTGAGCTGTGCAGCGCATTTACCCGCACAAAAGCGATAGAGTTCTCCATGCAACCTCCGACCTATTCATTTGGCAAACTGCTCATCGGCTGTGCGAATAAGATAGTTCGATCTACACGCGAAGAACTCGTCCTGCCAAACGTCAGCAAGCCTTCACAGGGGCTCCGATTTGCGCAAGAAAGCCGAAACCCGCGAGGTGTGCAATGTCTGAGTTCGGCATCTCCGGCCTGGTGCAGGGGAAGCAACCGAGTGACAGGACTGAGGCGACCTTGCCGGTTGCCGAAACCGACTATCAGTGCCGACCTGGCCCTATGTTGCCCGTCACCAAAAGACCAGTCATGCATGCTGACCGGGTCGGATATGCGGAGAAAAGGCAGATGCCAAGATCGTTGATCCAACCCACTTTCGCATACTTGATATTCCTGATGCTTTCAGGGTGCGGATCGATCAATTCAGAAACAATTGGGGTGCCTACTGCCGAACCTGTATACGCGGCCCGAATTGCCCTGAGTGACCCTACTGAGCGCTATATCGGGCTGGTAATCGATCCGTCAAAGATCACAGGTCGACTTGGCTTTAAGAACAACTGCTTAGTCGATATGACAAATGACTATTTGGTGGTTCTTCCACCGACAATGTCACTGGCGGAGAATGAAGGCCTAAAGACGCGCTTTAGTTTGGTCGACATAGATTCGGCTCAAACTGTCAGTGTGGGGGAAAGGTACACCGCCTACGGATTTACTCAGACAACTGAGCCTTTCAGGCCGCTTGAGCATGCGATTCCAGCAAGGTGTAGTTTTGCAGGCTTTGTGTTTTTAAATCCAAACAGTCTTCAACCCAGATAGCGGCGAAAGACAGGTCTTGGACTTCTATGCCTATGGTTGATTTCCAGAAGCGCGGTAAAGTTTTTGCGATTTGGGCGATGGCCGTTTCCGGCGGATTGTGTTGAAAAAGTCGAAATTCATCATTCTGTTGCGAAGACGGAATGAAAAAACTAAATGATTACAATGTCATTTTTCCTCCGTACACTGATGGAAAAGTCGATTTTTCTAGTTTTTGGGACTTTTTCAACACAATCGGCGAAGTCCGGCCTGGTGCTAGTAAGGCCTGCGAGTGACACGACTGAGTTGACGCTGCCGGTCGTCGTTTCTAAGGCGGACGTCCATTACTAGTTAATCGAGAAACTGTTTTCGAAGTCGAGCGTGCTAGGAACCGTAAGTTTTGGGATCAAGTGCGAAGACCAGTCCTTGTGGAGGCGCCCCAACCGCTAACCTCCTTGCATTCTTGCGGGCAAGCTGTTGATACCTTTGGCACGCGTTCACGCCATCATCCGCGCTCGTATCAATTTCGAGATGTTCTCGGAAAAGATCCGTTCTGAATACCCGAGCCGTCTTTGCACAGAGAAATGACACGTTGAGCTCTGTGTCTCCGAAGAAGGATCTCGCTCCAATATTGCAGGAACCCACAGTCGCCCATCGATCGTCGATGACGCCTGCCTTTGCGTGGACGTAGATATTCTGACGCTCGCCGTTCGAAATGGATCGGCCGATGCCTGCAAGCAGAAAGTGAGGATAGTCGCCCAATGCTCCGAGTCGATCAAAAAAGGGCTTTGCTCGAGGATCTTTTCGGGCTTCAGCCATAAAGTTATTCGGATCAGCCGGAACCAGAACGGTGACCACTACTCCGCGTTCTAGCGCAGCATGAAGGGCGTTCACGGTTTCTGGCTGCCCCAGCGCCTGGTTCTCTAAGTAGATGTAACTTTCCGCCGCCGCGATTGCTCGCTCATACTGTTCAAAGCAACTGCGTTCGCCCGCTGCAATGTTAAAGGGTAAGGCGCCCGGAGCGGCAGTCACATCGGCATACCGACCTGGCCGAACGGTGCGCTGTACTTGAGCGAGAACGCCGCCCTTGTCCGGGGACGTGCGATCTGGGAAGGGTAGCGCTGCGGCTTCAGCCGCGTTGGGCCAAGTGCCATTTGGCTCGTTACGGTCGCTGGCTTCATTCCATCGTTGAACGAAATTGTGATGAACATCGGTCGCCGAAGGTCCATCTAGTTCAAGATAGATGTCATGTGTATGCCGGTGATCGCCGTGTCGATGTCCAGGTGAGACGACGCTTTCGGCCTCGAGGTTTATTCCGCCTACGAACGCAACCTC